>NZ_JAVIHI010000021.1:0-37292 GCF_036680365.1 Streptococcus sp. SS-4456
TCAAAATTCCTGTTTGGGCTAGCCCAAACAACTTAACCTCTGGAACTCTAGTTATCAATGAACTTGTTGCACTTGACTTGACAACGTGCGATTTTTTCTTCAACCTAAAGAAAGGATAGAAAAATCGAACAGTTACAGCTGAAAAACGATACCAAATCCTATCTCCTCACCGATTGCCCCATTTTGAAATAGGTGTGCCGCTTGCCTCTGACCGCCAGGGACAAGGCCAAGATATTTTCAGGGTCTGGCATCCGACCGTAGCCCCCATCTCCGATATGGTGAATATCCGAGCCCACCCGCTTGTTGCTGAGCCCAAACTCCCGCACCGTCTGGCTGTCCGCACTCTCTTGACTGGTCCCGATAGTCGAAATAACCAAAGCCCCACGCGCCTTGACCTGACTAATGATTGGTGCCACAATCTCCTCACGCACACCCGGTACTGTTCCGACCGCTGGTATGAGGACACCGTCTGCCCCCAGCTCCACAAAGTCCAGCAAGGCTTGGCTGTCCTCGACCGACTCTCCCAGACCTGCACCGTGCATTTTTCCTGCAAAGATGAGGCCTTCAAAGTGTTCTTTGGCAAGGCCAATAGCAGAGCGGATTGTAGCCATAGACACACCCGTAGCAGGATTACCTGTCAGCATGATAAAATCTACGCCAAGGGCTTGGGCCTGTCGCAGACTTTCTGGACTAACCTGACGACCCGGTTTGAGAAAAACCTGCTGGTCTTGGACTTCCTGACTAGTATCCACAGGCTCCAAGTTAATCCCAACCAATCGACCCGTCAACCGCTTGATTTCAGCGATAGGATTATCGCAGTCGTAAAAATCAACAATCTCCGGATGAAAGACATCCAATTCATTGAGCACCAAGAGGTCGCAACCAAAAGCAGCCATCATCTCCGCATTGGTCACCCCTGCAATCAAGGGAGCCGCTGTGACCACCGTTTCTCCCATGATAATCCGACCTTCGCTGGATAAAATGGACTGCTTGAGCTCCTCCTTGGTCGCTCCCACCATATCACTAGCATAGCATGACAATAAACGTTTCATAAGAACCTCCACAATGATAGGTATAAAGTTTGTAATCGCTTTCTTTTGTTAGATAAAGAAAAGAGATTATCTCTCTTTCTTATTGATGGATAGGATAGCTAGCACCCCTGTCCCTGTATGGGTAGCAATGATCGGACCCAACTCAGTCAAGAGAACATCGGTCACACGGCTATCTTCCAACAAGGTCGCTTTGATGGCTTCAGCAGCCTCTAAATCACCTGTATAGGCCACCATGACCGTGGAATGATCCAAACCGTCCAAGGTCAGGTTTAGCATTTCCTTAATCCCTTTTTTACGGCCACGGATTTTGGCAATGGCTTCTAACTTCCCTTCCGCATTGAGAGCAAGAAGAGGTTTGATATTGACCAATCCTCCAATGAGAGCTGCTGCCTTGGACAGGCGGCCACCACGCACCAAATGGTTGAGGTCGTCGACCAATAGATAGGTCCGTAGGCGTGGGACCAAGTCCTCGATGAGCGCCTTAGTTTCAGCTAATGACTTACCCGTTGCACGCGCTTGATCTGCTTGAATAACCAAGTACCCTTCACCAATAGCCGCCGCCTTAGTATCTACAATTTCGATAACAGCATCAGGATAATTGTCCAAGACCATATCGCGTGCAATAATTCCACTCTGATAGGTTCCTGAAAGAGCAGATGAAAAGGCTAGGTAAAGCACCTCTTTGCCTTCCTTGACTGCCGCTTCAAAAACTTCTTCAAACTGACCAACATTGACCTGACTGGTTGTCGGAAGGCCTCCAGTCGCCATTTTATCCAGCAGATCCGCTGAGGTCAAGCGGTTTTCCCCAACGGTTTCATAGGTTACGCCGTCTAGGTTAATGGTCAAACCAAGCACGGTCACATCATTTTCTTGGACCCAGCTGATTGGCAAATCCGATGTCGAATCGGTTACGATTGTAAATGTCACTCTTTCATTTCCTCCATCATTTCTTTTAAAGCTTGAAAATTCCCATCTGACCAGGGATTGAGGCGCGGAGTGTAGAGTTCTACCTGGTCCACAAACTTGTCCAAATCCTTCTTGATAACCCTGGTTCTCTCCTCCAACTCACGCGCCGAAACCCTTAAGGCACCTTGTGAAAAGACCACCCATTGTTCATTGAGGTCGCTGGTTGCGACGGAAACCTGCTTACGACGGTCACTATTGAGCTGGGCACTAAGCCGTTCAATGTAGCTATCTGCCGCCTCTTCCTCATCTGTAAAAATGACCGATACCTTGAATTCGTCATACTGCTGGCGAAGGCCTGGCACATGGTGGGCATCAAAGACACAAATGACCTCGATCTGTTCAAAAGCTGCATAATGAGACAGGGTTCGAAGCAAGGTCGTTCTGGCCGCATCCAAGTCTCCCTTTTTAAAATCCTGCTTGGTCGATTGCCAAAAAGCAATCATATTGTAGCCATCTACGATGAGAACTTTTTCTTTCATTTAGATTTTCTTCCGAAATACTTCGTACATGAGCACAGCGGCTGCCACACTGGCGTTGAGGGATTGGACATGCCCTTTCATGGGAATGGTAATCATCTCATCGACCTGCTTTTTGATATTGCTGGAGATGCCCTTGCCTTCGTTGCCGATAATAAGGGCTAGCTTGCCAGCTGTATTCCACTTGTGGCTTGGGGTTCCGTTCATATCCGTACCAAATACCCAGAAACCAGCCTCCTTGAGTTTGTCTAGGGTTTGGCTGAGATTGGTCACTCGGGCGATTGGGACATGGGCCACCGCACCTGTGGAGGTCTTAGCCACAACAGGCGTCACCCCAACTGCTCGGTGCTTGGGAATGATGATGCCTGCAACCTGAGTGGCATCTGCTGTCCGCAAAATCGAGCCGAAGTTGTGGGGGTCTGTCAGACCGTCCAAGATGAGAATGAGGGGATTGTCTTCCCGCTCTGCCTTTTCCAAAATCACCGACAGGTCCGCATAGGCGAACTCAGAGACCCGCAGGACAAAGCCTTGGTGGACCGCACCTTCTGTCATGTCAGACAGGGTCTTCTTGGGCGTCCAAGAAATCGACACCTTTTTCTCTGCCGCTAGCGCCTTTATTTTTTCTACATTTTTTCCGCGTAAATCATCCTGAATGTAGAGTTTGTTGCCGGTGTTGGCCTCCAAACTTTCCACCACAGCATGTACGCCATATACGATATCATTATGTTCCATGGTTTTATTATAGCATATTTTTGAAAAGGAAAAAGCCGAGAATTTCTCAGCTTTCTTAGTTCACACTGTTTTCCAAATAATAATGTTGGGCAACATACCAGTTGACACCCCCTTGTTCCGGATCTGTGTCATATTCGCTTGCCTCTAACTCCCCACGACTATTGATCCGATAACTCCAATCTCGTGGTTCAAAATTAGGGTCTGATGGTACAGTTACATCTGCATAAACTAAACCATCCTCAGCCATACGAACACTTATGACAACCTGGTCTTTTCGATACTTTTCAATCATGACGCTACGGCTAAATAAATCATCCATGATCCAAGCTTTTACCTGATCTGTCGTTAAGTTTTTGGTATCAACCTGCGGTACAGGATTATGCAAATCTGTCAACGAAATCCAACCCTGTCCTGACTTTAATCTGCCCCAACTATGTCCTTCCTTTTGAGTCGTCTCAACTATCGTGTACATTCCAGGTTCTATATTGGTCACAACTTCTCCAGATAAACTAGGTTCCTGACGAATAACCAGTCCTTGTTTTTTAATATCCACAGTAAACAATTGAACGGCGCTACCTACCTGAGACTGGCTAGAAGCTTGCGAACTTCCAGCAGTCTTGCTAGTTGATACTTCGCTAGTCGAGCTCTCTTCAACCACAATCGTTTCATCTGTATCTTCTGCAACAACTAGATTGACTGAACTTCCTCTCTTTACCTTATTTCCTCCACTTGGAGAAGACATTGAGACATTCCCAGGCTGAACCGACTGTCCACCAACTTCTGTTATTGTCCCGACCTTTAACCCCTCTTCATACAGTAAATCCTTAGCTTCAGATAGCTCAACACCATATAATTCAGGTACTGTAACTTGAGAAATATCTTGGTAGACAAAATATAAACCAGCCATTCCTAACACAGCCACAACACTTGAAATGATTAGCCATATCTTTCGTCTTTTTGCGTCTGCCAAACGTTTCTCAGCTTGCTCTCTTTGATAATTCTCATAATCTTCCTCAGCTTCGCTGAGCATTTGCTGGATGACAAATCGTTGACTCTCATCCGTAACCTGTGCTAAATGCAATCGTAATTGAAAAATTCTGTCCTTAAATTCTTTTTCAATTTGACGCTCATGCTCTTTTTGCAAAATGTTATTTTGTTTTTGAAGTGCTATTGCTTGAGAGTTCATAGCAGAGGTTTGAGCATCCATTTTTTGCTTCAATTCATCATGTCTCTGCCGCTCTTCAAAATCTCGCATCCATTGATCCATAATAATCATCTCCTCATAAAATATTGGTTATTATCCATAAACAAAATCTATTTTATTTTAGTATAGCATAACACCTAAATTTGTCAATCCTCATTTTCACCCCGTTTCAATCTAACTTTTGACAAATAGCAAAGCCTATGATATTCTGATACCTATTACTTGTCCGTACAAGCGGACACAAAAGGAGAATATATGACACTTGTATTTGGAATTGTGGCGGGACTGATTGCCTTTGCTATCGGTGGTTTGTGGTATGGTTTGATTTTCCGCGACGCTTGGATCAAGGCTTCAGGCATTGACATGGCTAAGGTAGAAGCAGATCGTCAGGCTGGAAAAAATGGTCAGAAGGAAATGATCATTTCCTTAGTCATTGAAGTCTTGACTGCTATCATCGCCATCTTCTTCATCAAAACCCTCGGCATCTCTCCCCTACACGCAGCTGGCGGTATGGGCGTGATTGCAGTCCTTGCTTCATTGAAAAACTACGTCTTTGAGCAACGCCCTATCAACCTCATCCTCATCAACGAAAGCTACAAGCTGGTCTGCTACCTAGTAGTTGGTATCCTAGCTCTATTTGCATAAGATCAACCCTCCTAGCCTTAGGAGGGTTTTGTTTTATGGTACAATAGAAAGAGATTAAGACCAAAGGAGCCACCATGTCCCTCTCCCTCCGAACGATTAAACTGATTTTTGCCACCGTTCTAGCTATCTACCTAGCGACCGCCCTAGGCTTATCTTATGCGACAGCAGCAGGCATCATCGCCATTCTCAGCGTCCTCGACACCCGCAAGTCCAGCTTCAAAATGGCTCGCGATCGCCTCTTTTCCACCCTGCTGGCCCTGACCATAGCTGTCCTGACCTTCGCTCTCTTCGGCTTCGGCATCTGGACCCTGGGCATCTACCTGGCCCTCTATGTCCCTCTGGCCTACCGTTTCAACTGGGAGGCTGGCATCGCCCCATCGACCGTCCTCGTCACCCATCTCTTGCTGGAGCAGGATATTTCGCTGGCTTTTTTGGTAAATGAGCTGGCGCTTTTTCTGATTGGGGCAGGACTGGCACTCCTGTTTAACCTCTATATGCCCTCGCAAGAAAAGAAAATCCAGGCCTATCACGACCAAGTCGAAGACCTGCTCAAGCAGATTCTCCTTCGCTTTGAAGCCTTTCTACTTAACGGCGACGGACGAAACGAGGCTGAATTGATTACGCAGCTGGATAAGACCTTAGATGAGGCCCTGAAGGTCGTCTATCTGGACCGCCACAACCAGCTCTTCCAGCAGACCAACTACCAGGTCCATTACTTTGAAATGCGGGCCGCACAAAACAAAATCCTGCGGACCATGGCAGAAAATATCAACAAATGTTTACTGGAAGGCAGAGAAAATGTCATCCTGTCCAGCCTCTTTGAGCGAGCAGCCCAGCAACTGAGCCGAGAAAATTCTGCCAAGGAACTGCTCCTGGACATCGAACTCTTCCATGCCACCTTCCGCGAGCGACCTCTACCGCAAACCAGGGAAGAATTTGAAACCCGTGCCACCCTCTTCCAACTCCTACACGATATGGAGGCTTTTATTCGCCTCAAGGTTGATTTTTACGAAGTCTATAAAGACCAAGAACCGTCAGTTTAAACCGACGGTTCTTCTATTTTTCCATGAAATTCATCTGATACTTGGTTGTGCAAATGCACGAAAGATAGGCCCATCATGACCGCATTCCCTGCAACTGCAATCATAAATTCTTCCTTGGAAGATACCTTTCCTAGCCAAATGGAGAGGATTAAAATGAGATTATAAAGCAAAATATAAAGAGCCGTTATACGAATTTTTTTCAATAGTGCCTTCATAAGAACCTCCTGTAAGTGTTTTCTACATTTATTATATAGAATTTAATAAAAAAGCAAGTATTTATGTGTTCTCAACCCCAAAAAACCGCCAGATTTTCATCTAGCGGTCAGGTGTTTTATGAACGATTTTAGAATGGTTAGACAATCGCCTTGCTTGTTTCATCATCAAAGAAATGAGCTTTGTTGAGGTTGAAGGTCAAGCGAACTTTATCTCCTGGGTTGTGGTAGTCGCGTGCATCAACGCGAGATACGAATTCAGTGTTTCCAACCTTAGAGTAAAGCATGGTTTCTGCACCGAGAAGCTCCGATACAACTACTTCTGCTTCTACGATTGAAGATGGATAAGTGTCCAATTCCAACTGAGAAGCCTTGATGTCTTCTGGACGGATACCGAGGGTAAATGATTTGCCATTGTATCCTTTTTCTTCCAAGTGCTTGCGACGACCTTCTGGAAGAGCTACCTTGAAGCCATCACCAGCAAGTACACCGTCTTGAAGTGTTACTGTAAAGAAGTTCATAGCTGGGCTACCGATGAAGCTAGCAACAAACTTGTTAACTGGGCGGTTGTAGAGCTCTTCTGGGCTACCGATTTGCTCGATACGGCCGATTGTACCTGTACCTGCTGGGTTTTTAGTTGCAGACATGATAACGATACGGTCTGCCAAGGTCATAGCTTCTGTTTGGTCGTGGGTTACGTAGATGGTTGTTGCACCGATACGGCGGTGGATTTTGGCAATCTCGGTACGCATGGACACACGCAATTTGGCATCCAAGTTTGACAAAGGCTCATCCATCAAGAATACTTTGGCATCACGGACAATAGCACGTCCCATGGCAACACGTTGGCGTTGTCCACCTGAAAGGTCTGCTGGTTTGCGTTCCAAGAATTCTGTCAAACCAAGGATTTGAGCAGCTTCTTCTACACGTTTTTTGATTTCGTCCTTGCTGTATTTACGCAATTTCAAACCAAAGGCCATATTGTCAAATACAGTCATGTGTGGGTAAAGGGCATAGTTCTGGAAGACCATGGCAATATCGCGGTCTTTTGGAGCCACATCATTCATGAGAACGCCGTCGATGTAAGCTTCCCCTTCTGTGATATCTTCCAAACCAGCAATCATACGAAGAGTTGTTGACTTACCACATCCTGAAGGACCTACGAATACGATAAATTCCTTGTCCTTGATGTCCAGGTTGAAATCTTCAACAGAGTAGTGCTCGCTGTTTGGGTATTTTTTATAGATATTTTTTAAATTCAATTGAACCATGTTCAATCCTCGCTTTCTTTGATGGTTTTATTGTAAATGAAAACGCTTTATTTTTCTATGTCAAGTTGACCAAAAGAAAAAAGATATTCTGTGCAAGTTGCACAAAATATCAAAATTGTCTATCTAATAATACTTGATAGCAGAAACTCAAGTCAGTCAGGTCTTTTAATTGGAGTCCCGTCAAATCCTGCCATTTTTCCAAACGATATTGGAGAGTATTGCGGTGGATATAGAGGACCTGAGCAGCCTTGGTAACAACAGCTCCTTCTGTCCACAGGGCTAGAATGATAGCCTGCATATCTTGCTGATCTATCAGCTCTAGCATACTGGCTTTTATCAGGCTAAATTCTAAGCCTGCTCTGCCTTGTCCCCAAAGAAAGAGTTGACTAAAGGAGAGGACGGTTGACTGCTGGTAGCGTGCCCGCCAGTGAGCAAAGAGTTGTACTTCTGCTTGATAGAGTCGAGGCCAGTGGTCTGCAACGTGTTTGGGCCAGACCTGCCCAACAAAGAGGGTCAACCGCAAGCCAAAGTCAAACTCCAAGGCCGATAGGGTGTCCTGCAAAACGGTCTGATGATCCATCCAGGTGCCCTGCTCCAATACAATGAGATAATCTTGAGGTGTCAGCTGCACCTGAGCCAGTTGACTGGGCAGGAGGTCGGTCATCATGGCCTGCCAGGCATCCAGCTGGGCCTCTTTTTGCGACCAAAGGTGGATATGGATAAATTGAATGGTCTCAACTGTCTGAGGAATCCTTCCCTGACCTTGTAGATAAGACTGCCAGGGACTTGACTGGACCTGCTTTCGAGGATGAGATAGCAAGGACAAAAGGTAGCCTTCCCGATCCGTCAAGTCTGCATCAGACAAGTCCAGATAAGATCCGTCGCCCAATTGAAGTGAGCATTCACCCTCTACTTGTGACAACTTTGCCTGCGGAAACCAGCTTACAAGTTCCTTTTCGTCCATCTTATCCCCTTTCTATTTTGTCAATACACCAGCCCACCAGTTCATCCAGGCGCTCAATCTGATCAGTCATGTGCAGGTATCCCAAGACAGCCTCAAAGCCTGTGGACATCCGATAGGTCACCACGTCCGCATTCTTGGCCTTGGTGTGACTGTTGGTGTTGCGTCCCCGCTTGTAGATTTCTTCCTCTTTTTCGGTCAATAGCTGAGCTTCTAAGAGGGCGGAGACCAGACTTGCCTGTGCCTTTGCGGAAACGTATTTGTTGGCCTCTCCATGCAATTTGTTAGGCTTGGTCAGCCCCTTAAAAATCAAGTGCCGTCTGATATACATGGAGTAGACAGCATCCCCTTCAAAAGCCAGGGCAATTCCATTGATGAGATTGACATCTACTACCTTAGTCACGTGTCCACCTCACACCATCCTTGGTATCCAAAAGTTTGATGCCCTGAGCCGCTAATTCATCACGAATCCGGTCAGCCGTCGCAAAGTCCCGATTGGCACGCGCTGCTTGACGTTCTGCTATCAAGGCTTCGATCTCGCTGTCCAAAACTTCTTCTTCAAAGACAATACCAAAGACAGCGAGCATCTTGCCAAAGGCTTCTTTTACAGTTTCATCATAGTTGCCTGAGTTGATCCATTTGGCAAAGTCAAAGATAGCCGTAATGCCATTTGCCGCATTAAAGTCATCATCCATGGCTGCTTCAAAGGCCACCAGATGTAATTCAAGAGCTGACTTATCCACAGAGTTTTGCACAGGTTGTGTATAAGTATTTTTCAGATATTTGAGATTGATTTCCGCATCTGAAATAGCCTTCTCAGTGTAGTTGAGTGGACGGCGGTAGTGCTGGGTCGATAGGAAGAAGCGCAAGACCTGACCGTCAATTTGTTCCAACATATCATGGGCTGTCAGGAAATTGCCCAAGGACTTGGACATCTTCTCATCGTTGATATTGAGCATAGCATTGTGCATCCAGTAGTTGGCAAAGGTTTGACCTGTTTTGCACTCAGACTGGGCAATCTCATTGGTATGGTGAGGGAATTCCAAGTCCGCACCGCCACCGTGAATGTCAATGGTAGCTCCCAAAATCTCTGTCGCCATAACCGAACACTCGATATGCCAACCTGGACGACCTGCTCCCCAAGGGCTTTCCCAAGATACTTCACCCGGTTTAGCAGATTTCCAAAGGGCAAAATCAAAAGGATGCTCCTTGAGTTGACCTTCTCCCTCAACCCGACCAGAAGCACCAGCCTCTAAGTCAGATAGGGTTTTATTGGCCAATCGGGCGTAGTTTTCAGCCTTTTCCACACGGAAATAAACATCACCAGCCGCTTCATAGGCGTAACCCTTGTCAATCAAGACCTGCACAAAATCAATGATTTCATCCATGTAGTCGATGACACGAGGGTTTTTGGTAGCTGGTTTGACACCCAGTTTTGCCACATCTTCCTTGAAAGCTACGATAAACTTATCAGAAAGTTCCTTGGTTGTCATACCAGCTTCATTAGCAGCCTTGATAATCTTGTCATCCACATCCGTAAAGTTAGAAATGTAAGCTACATCAAAGCCACGGTATTCAAAATAGCGGCGGATGGTATCAAAAGCCACGACACTACGGGCATTACCGATATGGATATAGTTGTAAACCGTTGGACCGCAAACATACATCTTGACCTTACCCTCTTCCAAGGGCACAAAGTCACGCAGACTGCGAGTCATGGTATCGTAAATTTTTATCATAGTTTCTCCATTACTTCTGAGTATTCTTTAGGACTTGATACTTTTGATACAATTTTACTAGCCAATAAGCTGTCGCGGCCAACCAAATCATCCCTACCTGCCAGCTTCCTTGAGAAAATTTAAGGATAAACATGATTGTCCCAGCAATGGCGGTCAACACATAAGGCCAGTTTTGTCTTACTAATTTTTTTAACATGATCTACTTTCTAATTTTCTTGCAATCGCCATGGCCACTTCAAAGAAGGTCATGCTGTCAGCCGTCCGTTCCTCTCGACGGGCATCCCATTCATTCTTGTGGTGGTCCACATAGTCTGCCGTGTAGAAAAATTGATAGACCTTGGCCTGACGAAAGTTTGCCCAGGCCATGATAGCAGAAGCTTCCATATCGACCACCATGGCACCAGCAGCTAGGCGACGCTTGACCTTGGCAGCTGTTTCCCGAAAGAAAGCGTCCGTGGTCCAGGTCTTAGCCCGCACGTGTTCGATTCCTGCTTGGTCCAAGGCCTTTTCCATGGTCAATAGAGAAGCAGGGTCATAGCTGATTTCCTCGCTGGCAGGAGCGTAGTGGTAGCTAGTTCCCTCATCCCGAAGAGCAGAGCTAGGAAGGATAATCTTATCCGCAGCAAGCGACTTATCCAGCACCCCACAAGAGCCAAGAACGATAAAATTTTCAAAACCACAGGCTCTCAGCTCTTCCAGATGACCAACTGCCATTGGAGCACCTATTCCTGCCAACATGACCGCAACCTGCAGTCCATCGCTCTCCAAAATATACCAAGGATGACGACCATTTAATGTCTGAAGATGACCACCTTCTCTGCTCTCAGCTAGCTGACTTACTCGGTCCACGATTTCCCCATTGAAGGAGAAAATCATGGTGTCACATACCTCTCCGCCACCACGGATAGCTTTGTTCGTTGGTTCAATAACTGCAGAGGTGTTTTCAAATTCTTCTAATAGCATCTCAACCTTCTTTCGGGTCTAAGTAGACCACTTGTGTCTGCTTTGTAAAACCGATATTTTCATACAGCCGCTTAGCGATGAGGTTATCATCTTCGACAGCGATTTGAAAAGGTTTGTCGTTTTTCGTGATAAGGTCATTGATGACAGCTTTGACTAAGTAAGTACCGTAACCTTTTTGTTGCTGGTCTGGTGCGATAGCTAAACCGTAAAGATAGTTATCATCGGTCGATATATCTACTGTGCAAGAGCCTATAACCGCTCCGCTATGTTCCAAAAGGTAAAGCAAGCTGTCCGCATCAGCGATAGCCTCACGTGCGTAACGAAGAGCCACCTCATAGTCGCTATCAAAGACCTTTGTCTGAAAACGTGCAATGTCATCTGCATGGTAAGCCTGTGCCAAACTTACTGTGAGTTCAGCCTGTTGTGAGAACTGATAAGGCTCTCGCTCACGTCCCAGCCATGTCTCAGTATCCGTATCTTCTACCAAGTTCCATGCTGTCGCAAGGTCTGGGTGCTTATCAAGAAAGACACGTTCGGTCTGAAAGGTCACACTAGCGATAGGATAGTTAGCCGTCTTCGTCAGGTAGCAATCATAGAGCTTGCGTGCCAGACCCTGTCTGCGGTAGTCTGGGTGCACGATAATCGCAAGCTCCACATCCTCATCATCGGCATACACAGTCAAGAGCCCCACCAACTGTTCGCCTTGATAAGCCAAGAAAAAAGCTGGCATTTCAGGGTCAAAGTTGAGCATATTTGACAGGTAAGGGGCACGATAGGTCCCGTCATGGGATTGTACAGTGCTTATCAGAGTTTTTGCTGCGGACAACTGCTGGGGATTTAGGACATTAGTTGCTGTTATCATGCTTATTTTTCCTCTCTATGGCTAACTCACATAGGACTTACCATATGTGGCTTTCCTACAAATGCGACGAACGATGGCTAGCCTCTCTCAGCTCTGCCAGTTTGGTGGTGTAGTGTTCACGACCACCTTCCATGTCATGAATGACTTTTTCATCTTTCTTACCGTGGACACGGACGATTTTGGCAGGCATACCGACGACTGTCACATCTGCTGGAACATCGGCTAGAACAACGGCAGCTGCACCCACTTTAGCATTTTCCCCAATCTCAATAGGACCAATAACTTGAGCGTGGGCAGAAACCAGAGCTCCTTTTCGAACGGTCGGGTGGCGTTTACCGCAATCCTTACCAGTACCTCCCAGAGTCACCCCGTGGTAGAGCATGACCCCCGACTCGATAATGGCAGTTTCTCCGATAACTAGGCCTGCACCGTGGTCAATGAAGACCCCTGAAGCAATTTCCGCACCCGGATGTATCTCAATATTGGTCCAAAAACGCCAGAACTGGCTGTGCATCCGAGCCAGTAGCCTGAAACCTTTCCTCCACATGAAGTGGGAAATCCGGTGGGCAGCCAAGGCCTTGACACCAGGGTAGGTCAAAAGGACTTCCAAGCTGGTCCGTGCCGCCGGATCTTTTTCTTTCACAATTTCAATGGTTTCTTTCCACCAACCCATAGTCACTCCTTTTAGTGAGAAAACATCTGGGACAGTCAGTCCTAGATGTTTTCATCATTTTACATATATTGCGTCGTAGGCATCTGAGTTCTAATACACTGACTTTGTCAGTTTTTGAACTCTCTTGCCCTGACGGTTCGAATAGTTCAGTGAACTATTTGAAGCGGGAAATATAGAAAACAAAGTTTTCGTCAAACCAAGTCTAAAAAATCATAGATTTTGGACTTACCGCCTATTTCTCTACTTTGTGGAATTTGAATTCGCCAAAGTTGTTATCTTTTTTCTCTTTGTGGTCTTTATAACGGCGTGGTTTGTCTGAACGCTCGCGTTTTTCTGGCTCTACATAGCCTTCTGGTTTCGGAAGAAGAGCCTTCATAGAAGCGTCAATACGTCCTTTATCATCAATCTTGATAACTTTAACATCGACAATATCGCCGATTTCAACCAAATCTTCTGGTTTATTGACACGGGTCCAAGCCATTTCAGAAACGTGGACCAGAGCATCAGTCTTGTCAAAGAGGTTGACAAAGGCACCGAATTTCTCCAAACGAACCACTTTTGCTTGGAAGACTTCGTCCACTTTTGCTTCACGAACAAGACCTGCAATGATTTCCTTGGTCCGTTCAATCGCATCGCGATCTGGTGAGAAGATAGCCACAAGACCATCTTCGTCAATATCGATTTTCACGCCAGTTTCTGCAATAATCTTATCAATAGTTTCGCCACCCTTACCGATGACAATCTTAATCTTGTCTACATCAATCTTGATGGTATCAATCTTCGGTGCAGTTGGTGCCAAATCAGGACGAACTTCTGGGATAGTTGCTTCAATCACATCGAGGATTTCAAAACGAGCTTTCTTAGCCTGTGCCAAGGCTTCTTCCAAGATTTGCGGTGTGATACCGTCAATCTTGATGTCCATTTGAAGGGCTGTGATACCGTCACGGGTACCAGCCACCTTGAAATCCATGTCGCCAAAGTGGTCCTCAAGACCTTGGATATCGGTCAAGACGGTGTAGTTGGTACCGTCTGAAATCAGACCCATAGCAATACCTGCAACTGGTGCCTTGATTGGCACACCACCTGCCATGAGGGCAAGGGTACCAGCTGTGATAGAAGCCTGTGATGAAGAACCGTTTGATTCCAAAACTTCTGCTACCAAGCGGATAGCGTAAGGGAAGTCTTCCAAGCTAGGCAAGACTTGCTCAAGAGCACGCTCACCAAGGGCTCCGTGACCAATTTCACGACGACCTGGTGCACCGTAACGACCAGTTGATCCCACTGAGTATTGTGGGAAGTTATAGTGGTGCAAGAAGCGTTTCTTGTACTCATCATCCAAACCATCGATGATTTGGGTTTCACCCATTGGTGCCAAGGTCAAGACAGAAAGTGCTTGCGTTTGACCACGGGTAAAGAGGCCTGAGCCATGAACGTTTGGCAAGAAGTCCACTTCTGCATCCAGCGGACGAATCTCATCCACACGGCGACCGTCTGGGCGGACCTTATCTTCTGTAATCAAACGACGAACCTCTGCGTGCTCCATGAGTTCCAAGATTTCATGAACGTCACGTATGATGCGGTCAAATTCTTCGTGTTCAGCGTATTTTTCTTCGTAGGCTGCGATGACGGTTTCACGCACGGCATTGGTAGCATCTTCACGGGCCAATTTTTCTTCAACCTGCACCGCTTTTTTCAAATCGTCATTGTAAGCTGCAACAATCTCAGCCTGCAATTCTGGGTCCACTTGAAGGAGCTCCACATCTGCTTTTTCCTTGCCGACTGCTGCCACGATTTGATTTTGGAAGTCAAGGAGTTCTTGAATGGCCGCATGACCTTTCAAGAGGGCTTCCAACATGATGTCTTCTGACAATTCTTTGGCACCAGACTCAACCATGTTGATGGCGTCCTTGTTACCAGCCACGGTCAAGTCAAGGAGAGACTCTTCCAACTGAGCCTTGTCAGGGTTGATGACGAGCTCACCGTTGACATAGCCGACCTGGACACCTGCGATTGGACCGTTGAAAGGAATATCTGAGATTGCCAATGCCAATGAAGAACCAAACATGGCTGCCATTGGAGCAGAAGCATCTGGATCGTAAGAAAGCACTGTGTTAATGACTTGGACTTCATTTCGGAAGCCTTCCGCAAACATTGGACGAATCGGACGGTCAATCAAACGAGCTGTCAAGGTCGCATCAGTTGACGGACGGCCTTCACGCTTCATCCAGCCACCTGGGAATTTCCCTGCAGCGTACATCTTCTCTTCATAGTTGACTTGGAGGGGGAAGAAGTCTCCCGTCGCCATTTTTTTGGACATAACCGCCGCAGTCAAGACTGTGGAGTCACCATAGCGAACAACAACCGCACCGTTGGCTTGTTTGGCAACCTGGCCAGTTTCAACGACCAATTTTTTGCCAGCAAAAACCGTTTCAAATACTTGTTTTGACATGAATTGTCTCCTATTTTTTCTGAAATTTTTCTTGCGCGTTTTCTACAAAAGACAATCAAACAAGCTTGTTTCACTCTCTTTTGCACAAAACCACGCATACCTCATATTTTATCATATTTGAAGGAAAATGTGGGAAATTGAGAAAGCAATTTCTGCTAAAATAAGATGAAAAACGAATGAGTAACTCAAAAAAGAGAAATTGAAGCAGAAATCAATACCTTACACAGCCTAAAAACTCGGAAACAAGAAAATGAAAAAACAAAAAAGAACCTGAAAAACAGGCTCTTGCTGAATTGAACTCGAACGTAAATCCTAGTGAAAAAGATAGATTGCTTTGCGACGAGTCGCTGTGACAATCTCCTATTTTCATACGGATTTTTTTGCGTTCTCGTATCTTGATTAACGACGGAGTCCGAGTGAGTGAATCAAT
Organism: Streptococcus sp. SS-4456; assembly: GCF_036680365.1. NCBI lineage: Bacteria > Bacillati > Bacillota > Bacilli > Lactobacillales > Streptococcaceae > Streptococcus > Streptococcus sp. SS-4456. The sequence goes on from NZ_JAVIHI010000021.1 coordinate 15,679, forward strand.
TCACGGTAACGGTTTACGTCTGTGCGGCGTAGGTATGCCAACAAGTTACGACGGCGACCGATTTTTTTCATCAAACCACGGTAAGTTGCGTGGTCTTTTTTGTGTTGTTTGATGTGGTCGTTAAGGTGGTTGATTTCCCAAGTAAGTACTGCTACTTGTACTTCAACTGAACCTGTGTCGCCTTCATGACGAGCATATTGTGCCATGATTTCATTTTTTTTCTCTTTTGAGATTGCCATGATATATTCTCCTTTGTTTTTGAGCCTAATCCGAGTGACAGGTTGGCGACCTGTAACCAAGAAAAAGCTAGATTTGTCCTTCTGGACCTCATTTATTGTATCAAGGATTGTCTTTTTTGTCAACTGATTTGAAAACTAGCTGAATAGCTCTGCTATTTTCAAAAAAAGCCAGCTTTTGCTGACTTTCACTTTACCTTATTCTGACTTTTCCGCCTTTGGCAAAATGAGGTTAAGAACGATACCGACAATGGCTGAGAGGGCTGTTCCTGACAGGGTGATAGCACCGATGTTAAGCACTGCACCACCGAGGCCCAAGACCAACATAGAACTTGCGATAATCAGGTTGCGGACTTGCCCAAAGTCAACACGGCTTTCAATCAAGACTTTCAAACCGTTTGAGGCGATAACGCCGTAGAGCAAGATAGACATACCACCAAGAACGGCACTTGGAATAGTGGAGATAAGGGCGGTAAATTTGCCCAAGAATGAGAAGGCAATGGCAATCAGGGCTGCGTTACGGATAACGGACACTGATGCGATGCGGGTCATACCGATAACCCCAGTATTTTCACCGTAGGTCGTGTTGGCAGGTCCGCCGATAAAGGCTGATACGGCAGTCGCCACACCGTCACCAATCAAGGTACGGCTGAGACCTGGATCCTTCAAGAACTGGCGGCCACAGATTTGGCTTAGAACCGTGTGGTCTCCGATATGCTCTGCGATGGTCACCACTGCGATTGGCAAGATGGCAATCATTTCTGGACCGAAGTAAAAATTGTAGGATTTGAAAGCACCTGTTTCAAATGGTAGGTAGAAACCTGGCAATTCAAACCAAGCTGCTTCCAGAACAGGTGTAAAGTCAACTAGCCCGAGGAAGATAGCAATCACATAACCACCGACGATGGCAATCAAGAAAGGAACAATCTTGGCGAAGCCTTTCCCTTTGGTATTTACAAAAGCCGCAATCAAGAAGGTTGCAATAGCCGCTACGACATTTCTCCAGTCACCGTCTGCGACAAAGCCTGCCGAAGTCACGGCAGAGTTGGCAAGACCCAGACCGATAACAATAATCATCGGACCGATAACAACTGGTGGCAAGAGGGTATCAATCCACTTAGTCCCGATCACTTTGACCAGAGCCGCAATCAGCACGTAAATCAAACCGACGAAGAGAATACCTGTCTGTGCAGCTGACACATCACCGCCCATTTCCTTGATAGCAAGCGCCATAGCTGAGATATAGGCGAAAGAAGAGCCTAGGTAAACCGGCACCTTGAACTGGGTCGCTACTTGGTAAATCAAGGTTCCGACACCTGATGCGAAGAGAGCCACGGAAACTGGCATACCGAGAATCAGTGGCACTAAGATTGTCGCACCAAACATAGCGAACACGTGCTGGAAACTCAACAAAATCCCTTGAAGCGGGGCTGGTTTCTCATGGACATCAAACAAAAGATTGGCTTTTGTACTCATAAATCTCCCATTCTGGGTACACAAAAAGACCCAGACTTTCTAAATATACATAGTCATAGGCCCTTAATGAATTATCCTGTTGTCTTTCTCACCTCACGGGATGAGTTTAAAAACCTACGCTTTTGGTATTGTAGCACAAGCCCTTCATATTGGCAAGAATTTTTCGAGATTTTTTCGGCCTCGTTCGGGAAAATAGCAGAGCGGGGGAGCGAGTTCTATGCTGCCAGGTGATTACTGCTATTTATCCGATTCCTTCTCCACATAAGGCGTGATATAGACCTGTCCGTCAAGGTATTCTGCCAGGAAAACATCTTTGACTTGATAGCCTTCCCGTTCCAATTGTTCTTGCAGCCAACCCTGATTTTTCCCAATCAAATCCAGCACATCTTCGTTGATATGGGTATTGCTGATAAGAGGAAACTTAGGATTCTGAGAATGTTTATCCAAAATTGTCAAGCTACCATTTGGCTCCATAATGGCACTTTTAATATCTCTAGTTGACTGTAAACCAGCCATGCGAATATGGAGCATGAGCTGGTCAGCCGACAGACCGACACGGGTACAATTTTCGACATTGACCTGACCGTTCTTCACCAGAACGACCGGATTTCCCACCACCAAAGACTTAATCCACTTTTGATTGACCAGTAATTTCACGACAATGACCACCAAGGACCAGATTAAGAGGACAATGATAAAAGTCAGTAGGGAAATGGTACTATTGTAAATAACCCCACCAATAATCCCACCGAGGACATAGTTTTGAATTTGATTGAGGGGCGTGTTGGCAGAAAACTCATACTTTCCTAGAATATTAATCTGCAAAATCATCACAAAAATCCCAATAATAAATTTACAAGCTACTAATACATACAAATCCATATTCTACTTCTCCCCGTTGATATAAACATTATGGTCAATGACGTGCGTACGAACCAAGGTGTAGGAATTGTTATCACTATTGAGGTTTACTGTGTAATTTTCCTCATTGTACCGCACGATGATGCCGTCCTTGAGAGTGGTTGAATTGACATAGACCTCTTTCTCCGACACATGATTATCAATGGCAACACTTTTGATAAATTGTGTTAATACCTGAGACTGTGTAAAGTCTTGGTTATTTTGCATATAGTCTTCAATCTGAATACCCAAGATAATGAACATTAAAATCACCATACCAATACTGATGTCTCGCAAGCGAGTGTTGAGACGATTTCTCATATAGCAAAGCACCGTCGCCGTCGCCACAATCAGCAAACCAATCAGTATGATAGACCGCAAAACGAGATTGAAAGATTGATTCTGAATAATGTAATCTAAATCATAAAAGTTCATGCAACTAATAGTCCCTTCCCAGTATATGATTTTTCCATTATAGCAGACTTTTTCATCAAAATAGCGGGCTTGAGACAAGAGAAAACTGACAGAAAATTTCTGCCTGCTCATAAAACCATATCAATCAGACGACAAAAATTAAACTCTTAGGAGTCATTGTGTTAAAATATTTATGCGCACATTAAATTTCCAGCTCAGCAAAAAAGATTGAAGAAAATAATCCAGAATGGACTTTTTCTTCAATCTGAAATCTTATTTTTCCTTCAAGACAAGATTCAATACAAGCGCTGCCAGGGTTCCTGTTGAAATACCTGATGAGAAGACCATTTGAAGAGCTGATGGAAGATGACTTAACAACTCTGGACGTACCGTCACACCGATACCAAGCGCAAAGGCAATGGAAATAATCAAGAGCTCACGGTCACCGATTTTAACCGTTGCAAGAGTCTTAATCCCTTGGGCAGCAACCAAACCGAACATGATAATCCCAACACCCCCAAGAACAGGCTGAGGCATGATGGAAATCAAGGCAGATAATTTTGGAAAGACGCCAAGTAAAGTCAAGATAATACCGGCTAGAATCATGACATGACGACTAGCAACTTTTGTCAAGGTGATCAATCCAACGTTTTGTGAGAAGGCTGTATTTGGACCAGCACCAAAAACACCGGCAATCAAGGAACCAACACCATCTGCTAACACACCGTTTGCTGCCCGCTCAGAAGAAATCTTCTGGTTAGAGGCTTCTCCAATGGCCATCATAATTCCGACTGTACCGATCAAGGATACGACATAGGCTGGAATGAAGGCTAGAATTGAAGATAGGTCAAACTTTACACCGTAATGGAAAATTTTAGGAAGAGCAAACCAGGCTGCCTCTCCAACAGCAGACATATCTACTTTTCCAAGCAAAATACAGAGGACATATCCAAAAACCATCCCAAAGAAGACAGAGGCTGTTTTTAGCATGCCTTTTCCATAGTGATTCAATGCTAGGGTGAAGACCAAGACGATAAAGGCAATACCGATATTTTCAACTGAAGCATAGTCTGCTGCGCCAACTCCACCAGCTGCCCAGTCCATACTTACTGGCATAAGGGTGATACCAATGAGGGATACAACAGTCCCTGTAATCAATGGCGGAAAGAAACGCATCAAGGGTTTGACAAATCGACTCAAAATGATTTCAACAAATGAACCCGCAATGGTCGCACCGACGATACCAGCAATTCCCAACTGACTACCAACGCTGATAGCTGGATTGGCAAAGGTAAAGTCCGTCCCCATCATACCAGAGACACGTGAACCTACTGGTCCAACACCTTTAGATTGCAAAATGGTAGCAATACCAGCAACAAAGATAGAGGCTGATACCATAATTGAAGTATCTTCAACTGACAAGCCCAAGGCACTTGCAACGACAAGAGGCACCGCGATGATTCCTGCAAAAGCTGCTAAAATATGCTGAAAAGCAAGCAACACAGCCATCCCTTTTGGTGGTTGTTCATCAATTCCATAGAGCATATCCGAAGAATGTTCATTTGTTATTTTCTGAGACATGATTTCTCCTTCTTTATTCCTAAATAATGGTATTAGTCTATCAGAAAATACAATCATTTTCAATACATTCTGCTACAACAAACAAATAATGTTCGTGTTTTTTGATAAATTTCATCAATATGTATAATATTTCAATCCAAAAATTCGTTTATTGTTTTGATTTTGGCAGAAAAATGCTATAATACACAAAAGTAGCATTTGGAGGAGAAAATAACCATGAAAGCTTTGGAAGAACGCATTTTAAAAGATGGTCAGGTATTAGGAAAAAACATCTTAAAAGTTGACTCATTCTTGACCCATCAGGTTGATTTTCGATTGATGAAAGAAATGGGGCAGGTCTTGGCAGATGCCTATCGCTCTAAAGAAATTACCAAGGTTGTCACAATCGAAGCCTCAGGTATTGCACCAGCCGTCTATGTTGCAGAAAGTCTAGATGTGCCGATGATTTTTGCTAAAAAGCATAAAAATATTACTATGACCGAAGGCATTTTGACCGCTGAAGTCTATTCCTTTACCAAGCAAGTTACTAGCACCGTTTCTATTGCTAGTAAGTTTTTGTCACCAGAGGACCGTGTTCTAATCGTTGATGACTTTTTGGCCAATGGACAAGCAGCAAAAGGCTTGATTGATATTATCCAACAGGCTGGGGCGCAAGTGGCTGGGGTTGGTATCATCATCGAAAAGTCCTTCCAAGATGGTCGCCAGCTCTTACTGGATGCAGGTGTCCCTGTTACTTCTCTCGCTCGTATTGAAAAATTCCAAGATGGACAGGTTGTTTTTACAGCTGCGGATATTTAAAAGGACTTGCTTCCAATCGGGAGCAAGTCTCTTCTATTTATCTATAATTCCACACCAAAGACTTCTAATTGCTTTAATTCGGCAGCAGCCAACCTGCGATATTCTCCAAGCGCTAATTTTGGATCTAAGCGAAGAGGCCCCATGGTCAATCGTTGCAAGTCTGTCACCGTCTTTCCACAGGCCTGCACCATGCGTTTGACCTGGTGAAATTTCCCTTCTCGGATGGTGATATCAACGAGCGAGGTCTGCTTAGCTTCATCTGTAGAGAGGATGGACAACTGGGCTGGTTGACAGGTAAAGTCTTTCAGTTCAATTCCTGCCACAAATCGTTCGACATCCTCTTGGGTCATGATCCCGTCAACCTGTGCACGGTAGAGTTTATCAACATGTTTTTTCGGAGAAAGCATGGCATGAGCCAGCTGACCGTTATTGGTCAAGAGGAGCAAGCCATGGGTATCGATGTCCAAGCGTCCAACTGGAAAAACTTCCTTCTGGCGAGCTGTATCATCTAGCAAATCCAAAACAGTCCGATGGTGGTCATCCTCCGTGGCTGAAATCACACCCTTGGGCTTGTTCAATAGATAGTAAACAAAGGTTTCATGGCTCAAGACCTGACCTGCTACTGCAATCTGGTCTGACTTTTCATCAATCTGCTGTTTTGGGGAGGTTTCTACTTGGCCGTTGACTGTGACTTGCTTGGTTTTCAGGAGTTTCTTGACTTCTGTCCGACTGCCAACACCACAATCCACTAAAAATTTATCTAATCGCATACGAATTTCTTTTCCATTTTGATGTATTCTGCTTGCTTTTCTCTTTCTGCAAATCCAAGAGCAGGAAAGAGGGCTTGAGCTGCTTGATGAGAGCTAACAACTGTCAGTTTGATACTAGCTGGTTGAACATGCTCTACTATATAGTCTTCAATAGCCTGATAGAAAGCTCTGCCATTTCCCTGACCTGTCAAAGAAGGTTTCATGCCCAAACGAATGTCAACTGTCTCGCCATCTTGGTCCATACAGAAATAGCCCATGAGGGCGGCATTGCGGATGACTGCAAAAAAGCGGTCCCCACGCGCCTCTGGTGAAATCATCTCCACATAAGTCTCGGGGTTTGCACTAATCGTATAGGCATCCAAAGGGGCTTGATAGCGCCATTGGTTAGCAATTTCGAGTGCCAAGTCTTGGGGCAGAGGCATGATATAAAAGTAATCCATCTTCCGAAAATTTTTAGACAAGTTTTTAATCCGACGGTTTTGGGTGGCGTAACTATCTGTCTGATAAACATAATCCACATAGCCCAACTGATAGGAGGGAATCATGTCCTTAAAAATCAACTGAACATCCTCGGGAAAACGGAGTATTAATTCATTTAAGCGGTTGTTTTCTAACATAAGAATATTATACCAAAAGGGAGCGGAAATCCGCTCCTACTTCTTCAGTTGTTTATAAATCAAGCCTGCGCTTATCAAGGCACAGCCGATGGCGTAAATACCAAAGGCACCTGTTGGGGTGGGGTTGAGTTTTTCCAGATAAGTCGGCAAGATAGCAGATGTCGCACCGCCGATATTGCAGCCCATAAGGACGATTGTCATGACCGCATTGAGCAAGGCCTTGGGTGCACGGTCTGTTACCTGACTAAAGACAATGGTTAGAATGATGCTGTAGAAAAATCCTGACACCATACCACCGAGTCCCAGCACCCAGAGATTATCCGCAAAGGCAATGCCGACAACCGCGAGTCCAAAGACCACGTAGGAAACAGCTAAAAGCCAACCCTTCAAACGACCAACCAGGCTACTAAAGACCGTCCCTGCCACAATCCCCATGACCTGCATAAGACTGAGAATGAGACTGGCTTGCTGAGCAGTACCGATGCCCTTAGCTAAAACAATCTGCGGGATACGAATGGTCAGGAAGGAATTGACATTGATAACAAAGAAGGCAAGAAAGGCTAGGTAAATTCCCATCTTCCACATGGTCTTGTCCAGTTTGACCTTGGGCGCGTTCTCCTCAACCTTTACCTCCATGCGAGCAAGTAATTCCTCCTTGGGCACAAAGAGAAGGAAGAGAGCCAAGATGACCAAGGCAAAAAGGTAGACCAAGAAGGCAGGTTGCCAACCAAACTGGGTCAACCAACCGACAAGGAGGGTAAGCCCTGCGCTTCCCAAAACCTCTGCTGAACCACGCAAGCCCATCATCTGCACCCGCTCCTGACCGGTGAAAAAATTACCAATCATATTAATCGCACGCGCATTGATCAAACCAATCCCTAAACCAAGCAAGATGCGAGCCAGCAAAATCAGAGGATAGGCAGTTAGAAACACCGGTAAAGCTCCACCGATTGCCATCAACAAGAGCCCTACAATGATAATCTTTCGTTCAGACAAGAAACGGACAACCAAGCCATTCATCAAGAGTGCTGCCATAATGGCAAATGACGTCACCGTAATTAAGTTTTCCACCTGACCAGCCGCTATTCCTTCCTGAGCAAAATACTCAATCATCTGTGGAATAGCTGGCGAGACAGCAAATGTCGAAACCAGCATGGTGGATAGGGCCAGCAAACTGGCTTTTTCTAAAATTCTTTTCATTTTTCTCCCTTTCAACGTTCGTCTTTTACTAGTATAGCAAATTCGAGACAGAATAGATAGGTGACTGAGACTTTAATTCTCCTAGATTTCATGCTATACTTATCTTAACTATATTCAAAGGAGAGAATCATGTCTGTTATTGAACGATTGACAAAAGCTGCCCATTTGATTGACATGGATGACATCATCCGTGAAGGGCACCCAACCCTACGCCAGGTCGCTGAAGAAGTTGAATTTCCCCTGTCTGATCAAGAAATCATCCTGGGCGAAAAAATGATGCAGTTCCTCAAACATTCGCAGGATCCTGTCATGGCTGAAAAAATGAAACTCCGTGGCGGAGTTGGTCTAGCAGCACCTCAGATTGACGTTTCCAAACGCATCATTGCTGTCTTAGTCCCAAATCCAGAGGACGAGGAAGGCAATCCACCTGCCCAAGCCTACTCCCTCCAAGAGGTCATGTACAACCCTAAAATCGTGGCACATTCTGTCCAAGAAGCTGCTATGGAAGGCGGCGAAGGCTGCCTATCCGTTGACCGCGAAGTCCAGGGCTACGTTGTCCGCCATGCGCGCGTAACTGTTGACTACATGGACAAAAATGGAGAAACACACCGTATCAAACTCAAAGGATTTAATGCCATCGTGGTCCAACACGAAATCGACCACCTCAACGGTGTCATGTTCTACGACCGCATTGACCCAGAACACCCATTTGCCGTTAAAGAAGGCATGTTGGTAATTGAATAAACATAAAAAACTGACTGAAGAATTTTCAGCCAGTTTTTTCTTTTTTCATGAAAATAGCAGAGCTAACTGCCTAAAAATTTCCTGCCCATCCAAAATCAGGTCTTGAAAGAGGAGGTAGTCCAGCAGAGCCAGCAAACCAGCTAGTAGGATGAAAACCACTAGGCGATTTGAAAATCGAACTTGCAAAAGATGATTGAGGCTGACTAGAACAATTTCCAAGACAAGCAAGCCAAGCACCATCCACAAGAGATAAGGAGCATTGGGCAGGAAGTAAGCCCAGAGTTCTTGTCCCCTCAGGAGTTCAAGAAAAATCCCCCTCTCCGAATGCGAAAGCAAGATAAGTCCATCTTCCAGATAACCGATTCCTCCGACCAGACTATTGACTAGGAAAAGGCTAACGAGAAAGAATACTGTAAATCCTAGTGCCTGCCCCAGTCCCAGCAACCACTTGGTAAGCAGGACCTTGCGCAAATCCACAGGCTGGGTCTGATAGAGACGCCAGTTTTTTCCAGCAACTTCCACCGCCTTGCCCCGACTGCCAATCCAAACCGCCAGCAAGAGCACCACCAAATAGGTCGGACCATCAAAAAGAGAGCGCAGGCTGCCGATACCTGACAAATCTCTGGAACGGTCCCAAGAGGGATCATCTACTGGAACCAAGGCATCATTGGTGTCAAAACGATTTTCCAAGCTGGGCAAAATGACATCCTTGCCCCGCTTAGTTGCTGGCACCCCAGCCTCCATCAGCTGCTTCCAGTAATACTGACTGACCTGATTGCGGGTCTGGTAACGGCGAAGATTATCCACTGTCTGGCTGGCCCCAATATCACCATTGGCAAAAGCCTTCTCCTCTCTAGCCCATAGATAGACCTGCTCTGCCTCCAGCATAGCAAGGTGACTAGCCGGCAGAGCCTGAGGTTTTTCCTGATAAACCTGCCATTGCTTGACATAGAGGTCCTTATAGATATGGTATTCCTGCAGAAGCTCCACTCTCCACTCCAACTCTTCCTGATAACTCCTATCCTCCTTGACCAACTGCCTCAGACGGCTGATTTCCGACTGCAAACTCTCCACATTGGCCCCATCTTGCTCATAGGACTGGGCAACCAACTCCATCGAAACCCTCTCCTCCTGGGCAACCTCTTGCTTTTGTAGGCCTGTTACTAGGGAAAATAGCAGAGCTAGGAGCAAGTTTACTAAGACGAGCCCTTTCCAAGTCTTGAGCCGACTAAGGATGAGAACATCAAAAGACCAAATCTTGTCCAAACGCCCTGTGTCTAACTCCTTTTGATGACCAACTAGCAAGACCAACCTTTTCTTTTCTGTCAGCACATAATAAGCAAAGAAAAGCCCAATGGTCAGCAGGAGAAAGACATCCACCTGTAAAAAGACCTGTGAAAATGTAGCTGTGTCTAAAAAACTCGGAAAGGCCAGCAAGGGAAATACTTGACCTGACCAACCAGCAACTGCACCAGCCTGATAGGAAAGAACCAAAGCCAACAGTAATCCAAACACCACAAAAGTCAGCCGACTGGCTAACAAGTGGTCCAAAAATCCAAAAAGTAGGCGAATAGCTAGGAGTAAGATTAGCCAAAAACCAAGTAAGATAAGCCCGTAAAGCCAAGAGCCTATCAACTGACTCTGACCCAAAATCTCAAGAGGAGCTTGAAAACTAGATACAGCCAACTGACCTGTCAGCCCATCATAGACCAGGATAAAGAGCAAGCCTATTCCCACAGCCAGCAAAAGCGAAAGCAAGGAAGCAACCAAACGCCTGATCCCCTGCAAACTCAGACTATCCCATTGCCGCAATTGCCAAACTTGATGCGCAAGTGTCTTTTCTGACAGTTGATTGGCAAGTAGAAAACCAAGCACCAAAAATACAGGAAGAAAACCAAACAAACTTTCTAAGTAGGCTTGAACAATACGCCCTGTTGACCAAGCCTTGTTTTCAGGACCATCAGGCACTTGATACTCCAACAACCAGTTATTCCATCTGGTCAATCGTTCGACTTCCGTTTGTGTCAAGGAATTCCGAGTTTGAAAAAGCTGTCGATTGCAACTGATAAAATAGTCCAGGTCTTGATACATGAGTTTGCGGTAGTTGGGGATAGCTTCAAACTTCCCCTCATCTAAGGCCTGACCGACACTTTCTATATCGGATTTCAAGCCCAGCATCCGCGGTGTTTCTTCTGACCCCTCCTCAATTTTTATATCTGCCAAGACACTAGCTAATTCACTCAATTCTTTTTTATAGGTTTCCACATAAGTCGCTTGGTGGACTTGGCGCTGAGAAATAGGAAGGTAGGCCAGACCTAGAAAACCCAGCAAGAGCAGGGCGTAAAGAGGCGACCAGAGGATTTTCTTGATTTCAAAGTTCAGCCTCATGTCCCCTCACCACCTTCCTCCACGTAGAGATCACGATAGAGGGACTCCATATAGTCGCTGGCTTTTGTAAGACCAGCCACCTGCTGGATTGGAATACGATCCAAACAATCCCGTAAATCTCTCTCAGGCAAGAAGATTTCCACCAGACCCTGCTCTGCCTTTTTCCACAAGAGTTGAGGATAATCCCGTAAAAATTCCTGAACCTGCTTGGAGTTTTCCACAGCAAGATGGTAATCATAATCAGCCGTTAACTCCACTTCTGTGGCAATCAACTTGCTGGCCTTGAGGAAATAAACCTGATTAGTCAGCTTCTCAATCTCCGACAAATGGTGGGAAGAAAGTAAAATGGCAACCCCTTCTGCTTGTAGGTTTAGAAGAAATTCCCGCTGTTGAATGATATTGGTCGGGTCCAAGCCGATATGGGGTTCATCCAGCAACAAGAGCTTGGGCTTGGGAAGGACAGCCATGGCAAAGAGCAACTTCTGCTTCATCCCCATGGAATAGCCAGCCACCCGCTTTTTGACATAGTAGCCCATCCCCAATTCTTCCACCAGCCCATCCACTTCCTTTTTCCCCAGCTTGTGGGTGGCAGCGATATAGGTCAGATGGTCGTAACCCGTCAACTGCGGATAAAGGGCTTGGGCATCCAACATGACAGACATATCCTGAAAAATCGCTCGGTCACTATTAGGACGACCATTGATGGTTACCGACCCACGGTCAGCGGTTTCTGTGTTGCTGATAATATTCAACAGAGTGGATTTCCCCACACCATTGGGACCGACTAGGGCCACCAAGTCCCCTGCTCGTAGCTCAAAGGACACATAGGACAAGACCTGGTGGGCACCGTATCGCTTGCAGACATCAACTACTTTTAGCATAGAACTCCTTTCTTGGGGACTGGTATAACGAGATTACAGAGAAAACTATAGAATAGTCTATAGTAATTTGGAAAACAGCTTAATACTGCGCTAGCGCAATTCAACATTTTTATAATATTGCCCGAAAAGACTAGAAATAATTTTCTACCCCTCTAAATAAAATGCTACAAAATTTATCCATCATTCCGTTACTGGTGTTAACGATGTCACACCATAGTTTGTATCATATATTGTGCCCACATATTGGTATCTAGGACTTCCATTAAAAATTTTTTGAGCTCCTGTACGTTTAAATCTTACCGGCACTTGATCCCCATTCGCATTCGTCATTATCCGTGAAAAAGATTCGCTATTAAAACTTTCCCATATATATAAAACACGAGATGATGTCGCTTGTATCGCTATACTTCCATCATTCAATGGCGGCACTAATTCATTTGCAAAAACCACTGAATTAGATAGCAAACCACTAACTAAGGATAAAGTTATCAGTAATTTAACATGTTTTTTCATAATAGTCCCTTCTTTCTATTTCTACCAATTTAAGTACATAGTTACCCCACCAGATGAGTTGCCGGTTGGGTTTCGTAGATATCTTCTTCTGGTAGACCAAAAGTGCGAATGATCGAGATAAGTAAGACCAATATAACGATTGTCAAGTATGCGACCTTCTTTTTCATCTTTCCCTTTCCTCCTCTCTGATGGGATTTTTCTTGAATACCTCAACTCCTACCAAGAATATCGTTTCCGTTTTTCCTTTTCTCCTTTATACCCTATAGAAATCTCTGTATATTTTCTACCAATATGATATACTATTTTTACAAATATTGTTTATTTTGTTACATATTTTCACAGTTTTTGAAAGGAGTAGCTTATGCGGTGGGATTACGGAAGTGTGTATAAGAGCATTCGGAAAAGCAAACGTTTGAGCCAGGAGCAAATATGCGGAGATTATCTCAATCGCACGACCTTGGTTCGCTTCGAGAAAAATCAAACCATTCCTAGCTACGAGCTCATGCGGTTCTTGCTCAAGCAAGTGGATATGACCTTCGAGGAGTTTGAATACCTCTGTAACTACTATCAGCCCAGCCAACGCCAACAACTGCTCTATGATATAGATAATCTCAGAAATCCGACAACTAAGACCATGGAGGATTTGATAAAGCGTTGCCACGACCACTTGAACAAAGAACCAGATGATATTCCTATCCGTCGAAAATGTCAACTCTTAGAAACTGTAGTAGCAGTTCGAAACAGTACCTCTTTCAATCAACTTTCCGAAGAAGCAGATAGCTTTTCAAAACTTCTGTGGTCAGAGCTAGAAGGATACGACAACTGGTATCATAACGATATTATCTTGGTCGGCACTCTTCTGTCTAAGATTTCTTCACTTGATAGCCTTGAAGAAACTGCCAATCTTCTTCTTAGACGATTGGAAAAATACAAGGATTACAAGAAAATTCAACCCACTATACTGTCACATTATCGATCACTTTCTTATTTTTTCTTGGAACAAAGACAGTACAGCAAGGCTACTTTTTTGCCACCAAACTCATGGACCTAGCCAAGCAGGAAAAACGCTATGACCAACTAGCCCGTGCCTATGTCTATCTAGGTATAGCCCAAAACAAGCAGGGTTTGATTGATAAAGGACTTCAAATCTTGGAACTGACAGACGAGAAAAGGCTAGTCGACAACCTCCACTTTCTTATCAAACAGCACCAAACTGACTGAAATCTCGGTCAGTTTTTTATGTGGACAGAAAAACGACCCTTTCGGATCGTTCTCAATAATAGTCTTTTAGTTTACTTTTAGTACTCGCTCCAACTATCTGGGAGATAGTTGGAGGTTGGAGATAAAGCGAACAAAGTTCGCATCAACAGCTGCAGACAGCTTCCACAGTCAGAGTAGTGACTGTGGAAGTTTAGAAATCATACTTACGATAGTAAGTAACGCTTGTGGATTACGGCAAAGCGAGTTCAAATTTCAAATAATGATGAAATTATTTGAAGTTGGAAATAAGGAAACGGAGTTTCCTCGTTCGTCGACGTAATAAAAGATAAACTGAATGACTATATCTTAGTAGTATTCCCCTTGTCTATAGTCCCAAGAGTTGAAGTGGTCTGACAAGTGCATCATGATTTTATCGATGTCCAGACCCTTACGGATGACAACTGGGCATGGGCTGATAGAACGGCTATCCCCACCTTGTTCTGGAATCAGTTTACCATCTTTGTCCACCATTGACACCATAACCCCTTGCTCATAGCGAGTTTCAATAGTCTTGTCTGGCTGGATAGAAGCCACATAGTCATCCGCCTCGATGATCAAATCCACCTTAGAAGCAATTCGCTCACCGATACCTTCTACCTTACCACGATTTCCCTTACCTGATGGATTGGCAGAAGAAGCATAGACCATACGACCTTCTTTTTCCCACATTTCCTTGGCAATCTGCTCACCAGCTACACCAAACTTGATAACAAAGCAAGAAGTACCACGAACGTCGGTCATCAACTCTTCACGACCATCGCCAGAGGCTTGCAACTTAGCATAAGCCTCTGGTTTCCACGGCAGGATACAACCCAACAAAATGTCCTCATCCCAATGTTTTTGGTAGAAAGCATCAATCTCAGGAGTCAACTGAGCCAACTCGCGAAGCTCCTCCATGCTACCGCAAAGGACTACACCCGGCTTATTACGCTTGCGCTCTTTAGCATCAAACTTCCGCTCCAAGCCAGCCTTGTCAGCAGTCATGATGATGTAACCAACCTTCGTCGGGCAGACAATCACGCCTCCCTCACCCTTGATAATGTCAAAACCTTCTTGTGAAAGTGCGCCATCCCAGTGAATTTGTTTCGTCATAATAATTTCCTCTTTTCTTTTGTTCCATAGCAGAGCGACCTGCTTGTTTTCTTATCTTTATTTTATTCCTGCCAGTAGCTTGGCCGATTCCTCTCATACTCCTCAATCAAATCCTGATACTGAAGGGTAATCCCAATATCATCTAGACCGTTGAGTAATTTGTGTTTCCAATCTGCATCGATCTCAAAATCAAATTCTCCGACTGGTGAGATAATTTTTTGCTGGTAGAGATCGACAGTCACCTCATCAGTTGATGCCAGCGCAGCCAATTTCTCCCGAACCTCACGGGGCTGAACGATTGGCAAGATGCCATTGTTGAGGTCGTTGTTGTAATGAATATCCCCGAAGGAACCAGCAATAATGACCTTGAAGCCATAGTCAGCAAGTGCCCAAGCGGCGTGCTCCCTAGAGGAACCTGCTCCGAAGTTATCCCCTGTAATCAAGATTGTTGCCTGACGATATGGTGCCGTATTAAAGATAAAATCAGGGTCCTCAGTGTACTTGTTATCCAAATAACGCCACTCATACATGAGGTACTTGCCAAAGCCTTTCTTGTCAATCAGCTTGAGAAACTGCTTGGGCAAAATCTGGTCGGTATCAATGTTGTCATTCATGAGCGGAACGGTCGTCCCAGAGTAGATTGTAAACTTTTCCATCAGACCACCTCCAATTCACGAACATCTACAAAGCGTCCTGCAATAGCTGCCGCTGCTGCCATGGCTGGGCTGCACAGGTGGGTTCGTGATCCAACACCCTGTCGATCCTCAAAGTTTCGGTTGCTAGTCGATGCACAGTGGACACCTGTCGGCACCTTGTCCAGGTTCATCCCCAGACACATGGAGCAACCCGGATCCCGCCATTCAAAGCCAGCTTCCAAGAAGATCTTGTCTAAGCCTAGTGCTTCTGCAGCTGACTTAACCGGCCTCGAACCCGGAACCACAATTGCAGTCACATGATCTGCCACACGTTTGCCTTCAACAATCTTGGCGGCCACCTGCAAGTCAGAAAGACGGGCATTGGTACAGGACCCCAGGAAAACATAGCCAATTTCGATGTCCTTTGGACTTTGTCCAGGCTGTAAGTTCATGTACTTATAGGCTCGTTCATCATTCATATCGCGAACTTCCGGAAAGGTCTCATCAAAAGATACCCCCATGGAAGGGTTGGTTCCCCATGTTACCATCGGTGCCAAATTCGACACATCCATCTCGATGACCTTGTCATAAACTGCATCCGGGTCGGATACGAGGGTTTTCCAATCCGCCACCGCCGCCTCAAAGTCTTTGGGGCGTTTTTCCTTGTCCGCTAGATAATCAAAAGTAGTTTGATCTGGGTTCATAATCCCCATCTTGGATCCGAACTCGATAGACATGTTACAAATCGTCATCCGTTCTTCCATGGTCAGAGCATCAATAGCCTCACCCACATACTCGACTACATAGCCAACCCCCAGTGCCACACCATACTTAGCAATCAATGCCAGGACATAGTCCTTGGAGTATATCCCCTTTTTCGGCTTACCAGTAAACCGTACTAAGAGCTTTTTGGGTTTGACCTGCCACAGGGTTTGAGTTGCAAAGACATGCTCTACTTCTGTTGTCCCAATCCCAAAGGCAATGGCGCCGAAAGCTCCGTGGGTTGCCGTATGACTATCTCCACAGACGATGAATTTCCCTGGTTGGGTCAAGCCAGTTTCTGGCCCCACCATATGGACAATGCCTTGATTGGCAGACCCATGTGGCGCATGTGGAATACCGAATTCCACCACATTGCGAGCTAAGGCATCCATCTGAGCCTTGGAAATGACATCACGAATATCATAGATATTAACCGTCGGAACATTATGGTCAAATGTACCAAAGGTCAATTCTGGCCGACGGACCTGACGTCCTGCCTCTCGCAGACCATCAAAAGCCTGGGGACTGGTCACCTCATGGATATAGTGCTGGTCCACATAGAGGAGCTGGGGCTGACCTTCCTGCCCTGTAATCACATGGCGGTCCCAGAGCTTGTCAAAAATAGATTTGCCACTCATGGTGACCTCCTTTCAAGCTGTTCAATAATAGCCGCTGTCATTTCTTTGGTAGATGCGCTACCACCTAGATCCTTGGTGAAAATGCGCTCTGCAAAGACTGCTTCAACTGCCTGGCGAATGGTCTGACCTGCTTGGACCAAATCAAAACTTTCTTCCAGCATCATGGCAACAGATAGAATCATACTGACAGGATTGGCAATGCCCTGACCGGCAATATCCGGTGCCGAACCATGGATAGGTTCGTAGAGACTGGGACCTGCCATCGCATGACTAGCAGAAGGCAGAACCCCCAGCGTTCCTGTTAATACGCTGGCCTCATCCGACAAAATATCTCCGAAAAGATTTTCCGTCACCAAGACGTCAAATCGACTAGGATTGGTAATCAAAAGCATGGCTGCGCTATCCACCAACTGGTGCTCCAAGGTCACATCTGGGTAGTCCTTAGCCACCTCATCCGCTACCTTACGCCATAATTTTGACGTCGCCAGTACATTTTGTTTATCAATGCTGGTGACTTTTTTTCGTCTTTTTTGGGCTAGGTCAAAGGCAGAGCGGACAACCCGTTCGATTTCCTCAGCTTGATAGGTATTGCTATCGCTGGCTTGGTCTGTTTCCAGAATATGCTCTCCAAAATAAATCCCACCTGTCAACTCCCGTACCATGACCAAATCCACACCGTCCAGTCGGTCGGCCTTCAGAGGAGAATAGTCTTTCAGGCTATCAAAAATTTTCACCGGACGGATATTGGCAAAGAGACCCAGTTCCTTCCGAAGTAGAAGCAGACCTTGTTCTGGTCGAATAGCTGCATCATCATATTTAGGGCTACCGATTGCTGCTAACAAAATCGCATCCGCCTGACGGCAGGCTTGTAAGGTAGCATCTGGCAGAGGGTGCCCGCTCGCATCAATCCCAGCGCCACCAAAAGCTCTCTCCTCAATCTCATAATCAAATCCTACTTGCCCAGCTACAGCCTCGAGGACTGCTAGGCCAGCCTCCATGATTTCAGGACCGATTCCATCACCAGCCAAGGCTACAATTTTTTTCGTCATACTTCCTCCTAGATGTGTGGCAAGTCTTTCTCTGATAGTTTCTTATCTATCTGTCCACTATTTTCTTTTTGCACCATGACATTGGCATGGATATAGGCAATGGCAGAGGCCTTCACTACGTCAAAGTCAATACCAGAGGCATTAAAGATTGTTTCCGTTGCCTTGTTTTCTACAGCGACAAGCACACGAGCCTGGGCATCAATTCCATCGGTGATGGCGTCAATATGGTAGCGTTCCAAGCTAATCTCTTGGTGGAAGAATTGGTCAATAGCATTAAAGACAGCCTCGACCGAACCCTTGCCTGACTCCACAACAACCACTTCTTCCTCATCCTGATTGATGAAGATGACCTGAGCCTGAATACTTCCGTCAGACTGACTATCCAAACGCAAATCTTTAAATTGGAAACCATCACGGTTGCTAATTTCTGTCCCAGCTACCAGAGCTCGAATATCAGCATCCGTAATTTTTTCCTTCTTGTCTGCCAGGTTTTTGAAACGAGCAAAGAGACCAGCAATATCACTTTCTTCAAAATACAGATCTAGTTCTTTCAGCTTTTCTACAAAGGCATGGCGGCCAGATAGTTTACCCAGTGGCAGAGAATTTTTCTTGACCCCTACCAACTCAGGTGTAATGATTTCATAGGTCAATGGATTTTTCAAGACACCATCCTGATGGATACCTGACTCATGAGAGAAGGCATTGCCACCAACCACCGCCTTATTGCGTGGAATGGCAATCCCAGAAAAACGAGATACTAATTCCGAAGTATTGAGCGTTTCCTTTAGAACAATCGGACTAGTCACATCATAGAAATCTTTCCGAATCTCGAGGGCAACAGCTACTTCTTCAAGGGCCGCATTTCCTGCTCGCTCCCCAATACCGTTGATAGTTCCCTCGACACGACCGGCACCATTTTTAATAGCTGAAAGGGTATTGGCAACAGCCATACCTAGGTCATTATGGCAATGCGGACTGAAAATAATCTCACGGTCCGATTTGACGTTTGTTGTCAAGTAACGGAAAATTTCTCCGTAGTGCTGAGGAGTCGTAAAGCCGACTGTATCTGGAATATTGATGTAAGTCGCACCCGCATCTACCGCTGTTTGCACCACTTGAAGCAAGTAATCCAACTCGGTCCGTGTCGCATCTTCTGGCGAGAACTCCACCACCTCAAATCGCTCACGGGCATAGCTGACATGTTCAGTGATTTGCGCCAAAATTTCTTCTTTGGACTTTTGCAGTTTAAATTCACGATGGATAGGACTGGTCGCAATGAAAACATGAATCTGCGGATACTTAGCATCTTTCAGAGCCTCATAACAAGCATCAATGTCAGATTTTACTGACCGTGCCAAACCTGTCACAGCCGTCTTGGTCATCGCTGCCGCAATCTGACGAACCGCTTCAAACGAATCAGGACTGGCCGCTGGGAAACCCGCTTCGATAGCAGAAATCTCCCATTTCTCCAACTGCTTGGCAATGGTCACTTTTTCCTTGATAGAAAAATTCACACCCGGCGTCTGTTCACCATCTCGCAAAGTCGTATCTAAAAATTCAATCACACGCATAAGAATACCTTTCTAAACAACCCTAACGTCAATATTAGGTTCTCTTTCTTAGTTTTCAAAGTATACTAAGAAAAAGAAAACACCTCGAGGACTATTACCTGCGAGATGTTGTCAACAGCGCCCGCTTGGTAAGCCAAACAGGACTAATGCATTCTTTCAGCACTAGCCCGACCGTCGCAACAACAAAGCAAAGAATTTTGTAGTGACAGGTTTCATTTGACTTTTTCCTTTCAGTATTTTAATTATTTACAATGATACCCTACTAATTTTCACTTGTCAACAGAAAAATGGAAATTTTCTGAAAAATCCGAACAATGCGGCAATTCGCACAAATCCAGATAATAGAAAACCGAGCTCCAATTGAAGCACGGTTCGAGTGTTTAATTCCGTCTGGAACTGCTAAAAATTGCCACCAGCAAGACTGCTCCAAAGACAGACGGGACCAAGGCCATGCCAGCAAACTGTGGACCCCAGTCACCGAAGAGCAACTGCCCAATCCATGAACCTGCAAGACCAAGGATAATATTTCCCAGACAGCCACGACGGTCATCTGACGAGGTCAAGGCTCCGGCAATCAAGCCAATAATGGCTCCAGCGATAATGCTTGTTAACATTCTATATTCCTCCTTATTTGCAAAATAAGACTGGTCGCCCAGTCTTATAGCATCATTTTTAGATTGCCCACTCACCGTCACGGAAGATCGGCACACGAGTACCGTCTTCACGGATACCGTCAATGTTCATCTTATTAGAGCCAATCATGAAGTCCACATGGACATCAGAACGGTTAAGACCAGCTTCTTTGAGCTCTTCTTGGCTCATTTCTGTACCACCTTCGATAGAGAAGGCATAGGCTTGACCAATCGCCAAGTGGTTTGAGGCATTTTCATCAAAGAGGGTGTTGAAGAAAGTCACGCCTGATTGAGAAATTGGGCTCTTGTCTGGCACAAGGGCAACTTCACCGAGGCCACGCGCTCCAGCGTTGTCAAAGACCAATTTCTTCATGACTTCGTCGCCTTTTTCAGCTGTTACATCCACGATTTCACCGTCTTTGAAGGTTACTTTGATGCCTTCGATGATGTTACCGTTGTAGCTGAGTGGTTTGGTTGATGTTACATAGCCGTCTGCCACACGGTAGTCAGGTGCAGTGAAGACCTCTTCTGTTGGCATGTTGGCAATAAAGTGCTCACCTTGGGCATTGATTGAGCCTGCCGCTTCCCACAAGTGATTTTTCGGCATACCGAGCACCAAGTCCGTTCCAGGAGCTGTGTAGTGCAATTTGACAAACTGCTCGTCGTTGAGGACCTTAGCCTTAGCTACCAAGCGTGCTTCATGCTCTTCCCAAGCCTTGATTGGATCTTCCTCGTAGATACGGCAAGTCTTGAAGATTTGGTCCCAAAGAAGATCCACTGCCTCTTCGTCAGAGGCTGCATTTGGGAAGACTTTTTTGGCCCATTCCAAACCAGAGGCGGCACCGAGTGTCCAGCTGATTTTGTTAGCTTGAGATGCTTGCCGCATTGGGTTCAAAGCCTGGCTGAGAGCACGTGCGTTGCGAGACAATTTCTCTGGGTCCACACCATCGTAAGCTCCTGGATCTTCTGACAAGACAACCAAACGGCTAGCCTTACGCTCCAAGAGGTAGTTCATTTCAGTGATGCGTTGTGGGTGAACTTGTTCCAAGAGTTCCACATCTACATTGACCAAACGCTCGCGAGCAATCACATCGTCCAACCAGTTGACCAAGACTTCCTTAGCACCGTGAGCGTAGGCTTCTTTGACAATCAAGCGTGCCAACTCAGCCTGTTCCACACCAATTGTCAACTGCACCGTGTGACCAGGTTGGACATTGATACCTGTTGAAACCAAGAGTTTAGCGTATTTAGCAAGATTTTCTTTAAAATTTGGTAGTACCATTTTATTCTCCTTTGAAATGTAATACTAGATTATTGTATCATATTTTAAAGCCAGACTGACAAAAAAACTTCCTGTTTAGCAGGAAGTCTCAGACTGAAGACAAAGTCCTTAGAATTTATTTTCTAAGGGCTTTTCTTCGTATTTAGGAGTATAATATAATAAAAAGGACTTGTGA
>NZ_JAVIHI010000022.1:0-36771 GCF_036680365.1 Streptococcus sp. SS-4456
CTGAGACATAATGAATCCTCCAGTTTGTTTTTTATAACAGTATACTGGAGTAAGGAATGAGTGGATAGATACCTTGTTATTGGGCGGTTACAGTCAATCAAATAGCTAAGGTAGGTATATTAGGAATGTTTTGACATTTGGAGAAAATGGAATAGTGGAATTTTTAAAAGCCATGGTATTCCCTTTTGTTTGGGATATTACCATGGCTTTTGTTGATAATTGCTCCTTCTATTCGTTTGAAGAACTGGATGCTGTACTGGTTTCTGTACTCGTTGCCGTATTATTTTGTGCATCAGAGCTTGTTGTACTGCTTGAAGAGCTACCATTTAATTCAAGATAGGTTGGTGCTTTGAAGAGGTCTATCGTAGATTGGTTTCCCTTCTTACTGTAAAGGCTGGTAGATTGGTCGCCCAGCTCCGTTTCGATGGCAATCTCAGCTACCAAGGAATCAATGTAGTTGTATTTGCTAGCATCTAGGGCTGGCAGACCATTGTCAAAGAAGCGGATGAGGTCGCCTGTTTGAATGGCATCACTCGCTACTAATTGGGCAGTTGCAGCTTCCTTGATCACATCAATTTCCTTTTGGGTGGTTTCGTCAGGATTGGTAATTTCAATCCCTGTTTCGGTATAGTAAATCTTACCTGCATAACTGGTGTATTTGGGTGTGATAAAACTTCCTTCTGTTCGGAGAGCCACGATTTGCTTGTTTTGAGGTGACAATAAATCCTGACCGACCTGTAAGAAATTATTTGCTTTTATGCCTAGCAGGTGTTCGAGTGTTGGGAGGGCATCGATTTCTCCGCCAAAGGTATTGAAAATGCCTCCCGTGGTCATACCTGGCACCACAATCATATAAGGGACGCGTTGGAGCATGGCATTGTCAAACTCTGTCCAGGTTTGAGGGTCTTTATTCAAGAGTGGAGCCAAATCTGGATTGCGTGAATTAGATATTCCATAATGGTCGCCGTAGAGGACGATAACTGAATTTTCATATAAACCAGTCGCCTTCAAATAGTCGAAGAAGGACTTGATGGATGTATCCAAATAATTGGCAGTAGCAAAGTAGCCGTTGATGGTTTCATCATCTGTATTGGCCAGTGGAAATCCTTTCTCATCGCCAATCAAGCTAGTGGTATAAGGATAGTGGTTGGATACGGTGATGAACTTGGCATAAAATGGTTGCTGCATCCGTTCCAAATATTTGATGGAATCTGCAAACATGATTTTATCATTTAAACCATACTGGAAAGAGTTTTCTTCTGTCGCTTCGGAAAAGTAGGATTGGTCAAAGAAATAGTTGTATCCCCATTGTTTGTAGGTGTTATTCCTATTCCAAAAACTAGCCGAATTACCGTGGAAGACAGCAGATGTGTAGCCACCGTTCTGAGATAGGATATAAGGTGCTGCTTGCTGGGTATTGCTTCCGCCATACTGAACCATGAATGAGCCTTGGTTTAATCCAAATAAGGAGGTTTCAATCATGGTTTCAGCATCGGATGTTTTACCCGCCTTGACTTGATTGAAGAAATTGGAGAAAGCTAGAGTAGAGTTGGAATGATAGAGGGAATTGAGGAAGGGGGTTACTTCATACTCTGCTCCATTTACCTTTAGCTTGTAATCAATGACAAATTGTTGCAGGCTTTCAAGATGGAGATAGATGACGTTGCGTCCCTTGGCAATGCCGAAATAGTTATCATTGGGCTGGGCATAGTGTTCCTCAACGTACTGTTTAATGGGTTCAAGGTCACTTGGATTGGCTCCTGAGCGATCCTTATGGGCTGTATAGGTCTGATGAGCATTATAACCTAAAAAGGCTGGCAAACCCAAGGCTCTGACGATATAGGTATTTGAAAAACCTCGTGTCAATAATTCAGGTCGATCAACTTCAGCCAAAAATAGATTGATGGAGAAGAGCAGGGTTGAGAATGCTGTTACAGCAAAGCTAGCCTTTGGATAGAAAGGCTGTTTATCCCAATTGACATTTTTTTGATAGAGAAGGACGCCAAAAGCGATAAAGTCTAGAAAATAAACCAGATCCCAGGGCCGAAATAGCTTGATTGCTGCTTCACCAAGACCTGCAGAAACACTAGATGTTGCCATCATGGTTGAGATGGAAATGTAGTCTGAAAATTCTCGGTAGTAAACAGCGTTGGAAAACAGCCAGGCGAAGAGCAGGAGATAGAGGCCGCTGGCCAGTACGTAAAATAGTTTAGTCTGTTTGGCGTATAGGGCCAGTCCTATTAAGAGTAGAGCGATTGGTAAGGGATTGAGAATGGCAATAAAATGCTGAAACAATCCTTGTAAATCTAAGCTAAAATCAACGTAGTAGGCCCAGAGGGTCTTGAGCCAATACATCACTAGAAGTAGGAGGACGAAGCCAAACCGAGTTTTGGAAAACTCTTTGACATAGTCAATTATTTTTTTCACAAATACACCTCATGGTCCTTTCTAAATCTCAGTTCATTATACCATAATTTTAAAATAAGCCTCAAAGTTTGGAGTTTTTTTGGAATATATGCAAAATCGTGTTATAATAAATATATGAAAATAAAGGTAAATCGAATTGTAGAGCAGAAGATTAACAGGGGCATTCAACTCCTAGATAGTGCTGATTTTTCAGGTTTTTCTGTGACAGAAGATAGGCTTGTTGACCTGGTTTCTGAAGCTGGAAAGTATCTTGGAGCAGCTTATCTTTCTCCTCAAAATAAGGGGATTGGCTGGCTGTATAGTCGCTCCAAAGAAGAAGTGACAGAAAGCTTCTTTGTGAACCTGTTCAGGAAAGCACGACAGAAGCGACATTATTTTTACCAGTCTGACTTAACCACTGCCTTTCGTTTGTTCAATCAAGATGGGGACGATTTCGGTGGTTTGACGGTTGACTTGTATGATACATATGCAGTTTTTTCCTGGTATAATACCTTTATCTATTCGAGGAAAGATATGATTATTACTGCCTTCCAAGAGGTCTTTCCAGAGGTGAAGGGTGCCTATGAGAAAATCCGTTTTAAGGGCTTGGACTATGAGTCAGCCTTTCTATACGGACAAGAGGCCCCGGAAAATTTCACTGTTTTAGAGAATGGAGTTGCCTATCAAGTTTTCATGAACGACGGCTTGATGACGGGTATTTTTCTGGACCAACATGAAGTCCGCGGTTCCTTAGTAGATGGACTGGCGGCTGGAAAATCACTGCTCAACATGTTTTCCTACACAGCAGCCTTCTCAATTGCTGCCGCTATTGGTGGGGCAGTGGAAACAACTTCGGTTGACTTAGCCAAGCGATCGCGTGAACTTTCTAAAGCTCATTTTAAGGTTAATGGTATAGAATTAGATCATCATCACTTTGTGGTCATGGATGTCTTTGAATATTTCAAGTATGCTAAGCGCAAGGGATTGAGCTATGATGTCATTGTCTTGGACCCACCCAGCTTTGCCCGTAATAAAAAGCAGACATTTTCGGTAGCTAAGGATTACCACAAACTAATTTCTCAGTCCTTAGAGATTTTAAATCCAAATGGAGTAATCATTGCATCAACCAATGCAGCCAATGTTACGGTTGAGAAATTCCGTAAACAGATTGAAAAAGGTTTTGGGCCGCAAGAGCATAGCTATGCTGCGACCTATCGCCTACCAGCCGATTTTACAATCAATAAAAATGATGAAAGTAGTAATTACCTCAAGGTCTTTACGATAAGGGTAGAAAAATGAGAATAGTAGTACCTATTATGCCTAGAAATTTGGAAGAAGTAGAGGCTCTTGATGTGGGGAGATTAGCAGAAGCAGATCTCATTGAGTGGAGAGCGGATTACCTTCCAAAAGAGGATATTCTAAGAGTAGCTCCTGCCATTTTTGAAAAATGCAATGGCAAGGAAGTGATTTTTACAGTTCGAACGACCCGTGAGGGTGGCTATTTGGACTTGGCAGATCAGGAATATGTGAACTTGATTAAGGAAGTGGCTGCCCTCTATCAGCCAGACTACATTGATTTTGAATATTATTCCTATCAGTCAGTTTTTGAACAGATGTTGGAGTTTCCAAATCTTGTTTTGAGTTATCATAATTTTGATGAAACACCTGCTAACTATTTGGAAATCATGTCTGAATTGACCAGCCTTTCGCCAGCAGTAGTTAAAATGGCAGTCTTGGCAAAGAGTGAGCAGGATGTCTTGGATGTTATGAACTATACTCGTGGCTTCAAGACCTTAAATGCTGAACAGACCTTTGCGACCATTGCCATGGGTGAGCTAGGAAAAATCACACGGATTGCAGGGGTCATTACTGGTTCTTGTTGGACCTTTGCAAGTTTGGATGAAGTATCGGCTCCAGGACAGATGTCTTTGGCCAATACACGTAAGTTTTTGGAAATTTTGGAGAATTAAATATGCGTTATTTAACAGCTGGTGAGTCCCATGGACCACGCTTAACAGCCATCATCGAGGGAGTTCCAGCTGGTCTTCCTTTAACTGCAGAAGATATCAATGCGGACTTGAAACGTCGTCAAGGTGGCTATGGTCGTGGAAGCCGTATGCAAATCGAAACTGACCGTGTCGAGATTACAGCCGGTGTGCGTCATGGTAAGACAACTGGAGCGCCAATTACACTTAATGTGACCAATAAAGATCATCAAAAGTGGTTGGATATTATGGCTGTAGAGGACATTGAAGATAAGCTGAAAAGCAAGCGTCGTATCAGACATCCTCGTCCGGGTCATGCTGACTTGGTTGGTGGGATGAAATACCGCTTTGATGATTTGCGAAATTCCTTGGAGCGTTCTAGTGCGCGTGAAACCACCATGCGAGTGGCAGTCGGTGCCGTCGCCAAACGAATTTTGGCGGAGCTGGATATTGAAATTGCTAACCACGTTGTCGTTTTCGGTGGTAAGGAAATCGATGTTCCAGATGGCTTAACAGTCGCAGAAATTAAAGAGCGTGCAGCCAAGTCTGAAGTTTCCATCGTTAACCAGGAACGTGAAGAGGAAATCAAGGCTTATATTGACCAAATCAAGCGTGATGGGGATACCATTGGTGGTGTCGTCGAAACCATTGTTGGCGGTGTACCTGTTGGTTTAGGTTCCTATGTTCAATGGGATAAGAAATTGGATGCTAAGTTGGCTCAGGCAGTTGTGTCTATCAATGCCTTTAAAGGTGCAGAATTTGGTGTCGGCTTCCAAGCGGGTTACTTGAAAGGTAGTCAGGTCATGGATGAAATTCTTTGGTCTGAGCAAGAGGGCTATACACGCAGAACCAACAATCTCGGTGGTTTTGAAGGTGGTATGACAAATGGAGAACCATTGGTAATCCGAGGTGTGATGAAACCAATTCCAACCCTATATAAACCTTTGATGTCCGTTGATATTGACACGCATGAGCCGTATAAGGCGACTGTGGAGCGTTCTGACCCAACGGCTCTTCCAGCAGCTGGTGTGGTTATGGAATCTGTAGTTGCTACGACCATTGCAACAGAAATCTTGGAGAAATTCTCTTCTGATAACATGGAAGAATTAAAGGCTGCAGTATCAAGTCACCGTGACTATGTTAGAAATTTCTAGGTCGACAATGAAAAAAACTATTTTGATAGTCGGTCTAGGACTGATTGGAAGTTCTCTAGCCCTCTGTATCCGCAAACAACACCCAGATTATCATCTCTTAGGTTATGAACCCAATCAAGTATCAGCAAGTATAGCCATAGAAAGACAGATGGTTGATGAGCTATCGGATAATCTAGCTGAACTAGCTGGTCAAGCAGATGTGATTTTGCTATGTGTTCCCATTCAGGTCTCACTTGATTTGATAGAAGACTTAAGTTACATGAAGCTGAAAGAAGGAGTTCTGATTTCAGATGCAGGCTCGACTAAGTCAGCTATTGTGGCTGCAGCAGAGCGATTTTTCTTACCTAAACAAATCAATTTCCTTGGTGGCCATCCCATGGCAGGGAGTCACAAGTCAGGTGCTGCCGCTGCAGATTTACACTTGTTTGAAAATGCCTACTTTATCATGACCCCCTGTCAGGCTACAAGGGCAGATGCTGTACCTAGATTGACAGATTTACTGTCTGGAACAGGTGCCCGCTTTGTGCAAATTGATGCGGTAGAGCATGATAGGGTAACTAGTCAAATTTCCCATTTTCCACATGTCTTAGCCTCGAGTTTAATGAATCAGGCTGGTGACTATGCTAAAGAGCATCCTTTCACAAACAATTTTGCGGCAGGTGGTTTTCGTGATATGACGCGAATTGCTGAGAGCGAGCCAGGGATGTGGACCAGCATTCTCATGACCAATCCAGAAGCGATTTTGGATCGAATTGAGGAATTTAAAGATCGATTGAGCCAAATTTCAACGGTTCTAAAGTCTGGTGATAAAGAGGCTATCTGGGAATTCTTTGAAAAAGGACGTCAAACCCGCAAAGCTATGGAAATTCATAAGCGAGCTGGGGTGGATTCCTTCTATGATTTATTCCTTAGCGTTCCCGATGAGGAAGATACGATTTTGAAGGTTTTGGAGGTTCTACGTGGAATTTCCATTGTCAATATCCGAATCAATGAAGAGAACCGTGAAGATATTCACGGTATATTACAAATTACGTTTAAAACAAAAGAGAATTTGGAGGAGGCTTCGCAGCGATTGCGGATCCAGACCAACTACCAAATTAACCATGATTAAAGGAGAAAGTTTATGTCAACAAATATCTATGATATTGCAAATGAATTGGAACGTGCTATCCGTAACCTGTCTGAATATAAGGCGGTAGAAGCAGTCAAAGTTTCCGTTGAAGGAAATCCAGAGGCCAAAGAAATTTTGGAGAGCTATATCGCCTTCCAAAAAGGTATTCAGGAAAAATTACAAGCGGGTGAGATTCCAACTGAGGAAGATCAAAAATCCATGTTGGATTTCAATAAGAAGGTTCAAGCCAATCCAATTTTGGTTGAATATTTTACAAAACAACAACAGTTGGCAGCTTACGTAGCTGATTTGGAACGTATTATTTTCAAACCCTTGAATGAATTGTTATAGAGAGTACAGCCGAAAGGCTGTATTTTTGTTTGAAAAATTGGACATTACTTGACATTATGGAAAAATTGGTATATACTACAATTAGTATATGGTTATAACCAGTATATAGAAATATTATATTGAATTAAGGAGATAGGACGTGTCTAAGTATATATATGCTAAGTCTATTATTTTGAAGGATACTGAGGTAGAGAATGCCTATCTCGAACTAACAGATATAGGTACCTTTGGTAAAATTCTGACAGAAAAGCCTGAAGGGGATATTATCGACTATTCCGACTATCATCTGGCAGCAGGTTTGGTGGATACCCACATTCATGGCTATGCATCCCACGATGTCATGGACAATGATTTTGAAGGCATCAAGGTCATTTCAGAAGGCCTCTTATCTTGTGGGGTAACTTCTTGGTTGCCAACAACCTTGACAGATTCTACTGAAAATTTAGATGCCGTCTGTGAAACCATTGGAACTTATGCAGGGCAAGAAACAGGTGCTAAAATTCAAGGTATTTTCTTAGAAGGTCCCTTCTTCACAGAGAAATACAAGGGAGCACAAAATCCTAAGTATATGAGCGATCCATCGATTGAAAAATTGGATAAATGGCACCAGCTATCCAAGGGGTTGGTCAATAAAATTGCCATTGCGCCCGAGCGTGAAGGTGTGACAGAATTTATCGAATTTGCAAATAGCAAGGCCATTCATACAGCTCTTGCCCATAGTGATGCGACCTATGCGCAAGCCAAAGCAGCTGTTGATGCAGGAGCCAATATTTTCGTACATGTTTACAATGGTATGAGTGGTCTACATCATCGCGAGCCAGGAATGGTTGGCGCAGCCTTGAATTTAAAAAATGTGTTTGCAGAAATGATTTGTGATGGTCACCATGTTCATCCAGCGGCAGCAGAAATTGTTGTCAAGGCGCGTGGCGCAGAAGAAACTGTATTGATTACGGACTGTATGCGAGCAGGAGGCATGGGTGAAGGAAATTCTCGACTAGGAGAATTTGAAGTCATTGTCAAAGACGGCACAGCCCGCCTCAAGCACAATGGCAGCTTGGCAGGCTCCATTCTAGAGTTGATCCAGGCTGTTCAGCATGTGGTTGAATGGGGCTTGGTTTCCCTGCCGGACGCCCTTCGAATGGCATCTTTGGCACCAGCTCGCTCTGTCAACATTGATCATGTTTGTGGTCAGATTGCAGAAGGACGGGCAGCAGACTTTATCGTCGTCGATGATGCAGGAAGATTGCAAGCAACCTACTTAGACGGTGTGAAACGATTTGAAAATTAGTTAAAGGCTTCTAAATTGCTAGTTGTATATCAACAGCAACTTAATTGGTAATACTATTTTCCAGGAGGAATCTAATGACAAAATTACAACTTTCTCAGGCTAAATTTGACCATATGACACGCTTATCAAACAGCGACAAAGTCATTGCAGCCCTAGCTATTGACCAACGTGGTGCATTGAAACGCCTTTTGGCTGCGGCAGCAGGTGGTGGCGAATTTGGAGATGATATTTTGATTGATTTCAAAAAAGTCATCTCAAGCGATTTGACGCCGTATGCAAGTTCCATTCTCTTGGACGCTGAATACGGAGTTCCAGCTTCAGAATTGCGCCATGCAGATTGTGGCTTCATCGCAGCTTATGAAAAAACAGGTTACGATGCCTCAACTCCAGGTCGTTTGCCAGACCTTTTGCCAAACTGGTCTGCCAAACGCATCAAAGAATTGGGTGCGGATGCCGTGAAAATCTTGCTTTACTATGATGTAGATGATAAGCCAGAAATCAACGACATCAAACACGCTTGGGTAGAACGCATTGGTAGCGAGTGTATCGCAGAAGATATTCCTTACTTCGTTGAAATCTTGACTTACGATGCCAGCGACATGGATGTAACCTCTCGTGAATACGCAGCCCTCAAACCACACAAGGTAAATGGTGCTATGCGTGAATTCAGCAAGCCACGCTACAATGCAGATGTGCTTAAGGTAGAAGTACCAGTTAATATGAACTTTGTAGAAGGCTACACAGATGAAGATCCAGTCTACACAGTTGAGGAAGCCAAGGCCTTCTTCAAGGAGCAAACAGAAAGTACCCACTTGCCATTCATCTATTTGAGTGCTGGTGTGTCTGCGAAACTCTTCCAAGAAACCCTTGTCTTTGCTAAAGAAGCTGGTTCAAGCTTTAACGGTGTTCTTTGTGGACGTGCGACTTGGAAGGATGCAGTAGCAATCTTTGCAAGCGAAGGGGAAGAAGCAGCTAAAGCTTGGTTGGCTGACCAAGGCCGTCGCAACGTTGAAGAACTTAACGAAGTGCTTGCAACAACTGCTCGTCCTTGGACAGAAAAAGTAGAAGTTAAATAATAAATTCAGGAATTGGGCATTGCGCAATTCCTATTTTTCATGAAATTTGTTAAAAAAGTTGAAAAATCTGAAAATTTAAGCAATTTTTGTTGACAAATGCTTGAAAATGAATTAAGATAAGTAAGAATAAAAAAACATCAGAAAGGAAAACAGAAATGTTACTAATGTGTCAAAATCATTCAGCTAATCATACTTATTTCTACGGCTATTTTAGATAGTGTTTGTATACATGGTAAACATGGATGCAAACACGGGAACGTAAAGTTTGTATCTATGTGGCTGTAGCTGTTTTGACGTGTGCCCCATAGATGATACATCTAAATGGCACAGTAATTCCTTCTGTTTTCATATACAGTTGAAATATGGGACCGTTTAGAGTGTAGTCTAAGCGGTCCTTTCTTGTTCATTTTTTATATATAAAAAGGAGATAAATCATGGGATTTAAAAAAATTATTCTTAGTTCAGTAACACTCTTATCAGCAATTACCTTGGCTGCATGTAGTTCTAATTCATCAGATTCAAACTCAGTTAATATTGGTGTTATTCAATATGCCGAGCATGAAGCATTGACAGCGGCTCGTGAAGGTTTCGTAGAAGCCTTGGCAGAAGCAGGTTATAATGAAGGTGAAAACCTAACTATCGATTTGCAGAATTCACAAGGTGATCAAGCTAACCTGCAAACTATGGTTGAAAAGTTAGCAGGCAACAATGATATTAACTTTGCGATTGCAACTCCTGCTGCTCAGGCTATGCTAAATGCGGATGCTGAAACACCAAGTGTCTTTACAGCTGTAACGGATCCAGTTGAAGCAGGCTTGGTGGAATCCCTAGAAGCCCCAGGTGGGACTATGACCGGTTCAATCGATGCAACGGATGTGGAAGGCCAGATTGAGATGTTGCTCAAGGTCGTTCCAACTGCGAAAACAGTCGGTATTTTCTACAATTCAAGTGAGGTAAACTCGGAAGTTCAAGCTGAGCAGGCAAAAAAAGCACTCGAAGCAAAAGGTGTAAAAGTAGAAGTAACAACTGTTACGACGACAAACGATGTTCAGCAAGCCATTACATCCCTAGCTGGAAAAGTAGATGCCATCTACCTTCCAACGGATAACACTGTTGCCTCAACTGCTTCAACTATTGGTGATGTTTTGAAAGAAGCAAAGGTTCCAGCTATGGGTTCTGACGCGGCGGTTATTGATGCAGCACTCTTTACCTACGGTGTTGACTACCATGCAATCGGTGTGCAAGCCGGAGAATTGGCCGTTAAGATTTTGGAAGGAGAAAAGCCTGCTGATTTAGCAGTTGAAAAACCAAACTCAGCAGCGATTACAGTTAACGAAGAAATGGCAAATGCTGTTGGTATTGATGCAGCAACCATTAAATCACTAGAAGAATAAACAGTTAGGAGATTGGATTATATGTATAATAAGCTAGTAAAAAAATTGGCAAGTGTTTCATTGGTAAGTGTAGCAGCTTTGACTCTTGCAGCTTGTTCATCTACTTCAGAACAAGCCTCTTCTGAAGCAGTTAAAGTTGGTGTCCTTCAGTATATGGAGCACGAGTCATTGACAGCAGCGCGTGAAGGATTTGTAGATGAACTGGAAGCTAATGGCTACAAGGAAGGTGAAAAATTGGTCTTGGATTATCAAAATGCCCAAGGTGACCAGGCCAACCTTCAAACAATTTCAGAACAATTGGTTGGGGGAAATGATTTAGTCCTCGCCATTGCAACGCCTTCTGCTCAAAGTTTAGCAACAGTGTCAACGGAAACGCCAATTGTTTTTACTGCAGTTACAGATCCGCTTTCGGCTGATTTGGTTGAATCTATTGAAAAACCAGGCGGTTTATTGACAGGTACATCTGACCAGGCTCCTATTGATAAACAAGTTGAATTGCTGGGTCAAGCTGTTCCAGAAGCTAAGACAGTAGGTATTTTGTACACTACTAGCGAACGGAACTCAGAAGTTCAGGTTGAACAAGCCAAGGAATTGCTTGAAAAAGCTGGTTACAAGGTAGTGGTAAAAGGAATCACTTCGACTAATGAAGTGCAAGATGCGACTACAAGCTTGATGAAGGATGTAGATGCCCTATTCATTCCAACAGACAATACTATCGCTTCAACCATGACAATGATTGGTGAATTGTCTGTGGAGCATAAGGTTCCTGTCATCGGTGGTTCAACAGATATGGTGGACGAAGGTGGACTCTTGACTTATGGCACAAACTATGAGGCACTCGGACGTCAAACAGCCAAAATGGCCATTAAGATTATTGAAGGTACAGAAGTGTCAGAAACAGCTGTAGAATACCCTGAAACAGTTAGCCTTCATGTCAATGAAGAAATGGCTGAGAAACTAGGCATTGATACTTCTAAACTTTCAGTAACAGAATAAAAGTGGTAAAATAGAACCTAGTTTTACTTTTATCAAATAAGGAGAAAATTGTGGATATTATTTTATCAAGCATTTCGCAAGGCCTGCTCTGGTCGGTCATGGCGATTGGTGTTTATCTGACATTTCGTATTTTAGATATCGCAGATATGACAGCGGAGGGGTCTTATCCCCTCGGTGCTGCAGTCTGTGCAACAGGGATTGTTAATGGAGTGAATCCTCTGCTTTCAACGTTCTTGGCAATGGTCGCAGGCATGGGAGCAGGTTTAGTTTCAGGTTTGCTTCATACAAAACTGAAAATTCCAGCTCTTTTGACAGGTATCGTCACTTTGACAGGTCTCTACTCTATCAATTTGAAAATTTTAGGTAAGGCCAATGTGGCCCTACTAAAACAAGAAACCTTAGTAACTCAATTGCAGGAATTTGGTTTGACCAAAACAAATGCCGTCCTGATTATCGGTCTTGTCTTTGTACTAGCAGTTGTAGGCCTACTTACTCTTTTATTGAATACGCAAATTGGTTTGGCTATTCGATCAACCGGAGACAACATCCCAATGAGTGAGGCCAATGGTATCAACGTTGACAATATGAAAATCTATGGCTATATGATGTCAAATGGTCTGATTGCCCTCTGTGGCGCTTTGTTGACACAAAACAATGGCTATGCGGATTTGAACTCTGGTACAGGTACCATTGTTATCGGTCTAGCCTCTGTTATTATTGCAGAAGTAATTTTACGCAACTTGCGCTTGGGTTGGAGATTGCTGTCTGTTGTACTGGGGGCAGTTGTTTACCGTTTGATTATCCTTGCAATTTTGGAAATTCCAGGCATGGATGCAGACCTTGTAAAACTCTTCTCGGCTATTCTTTTGGCAACAGTCCTTTATGTGCCAGAATTGCAGAAGAAGCTCAACATTCGTCGACCAAAATTGAACGGAAATGCTTAGGAGGAAGTCATGAAAACTATTTTATCTATACAAAATATTCATAAAACCTTCGAAGCAGGAACTGTCAATGAGAACCATGTTCTTCGTGGGTTGAACCTAGATGTGAAAGAAGGTGATTTCATTTCCATTATCGGTGGTAATGGTGCAGGTAAATCAACTTTCATGAACTCACTAGCTGGTGCTTTGACGGTTGATTCGGGCGATATTTTGCTTGAAGGTAAATCCATTAAGCATGTATCAGCAGCCAAACGCTCTAAGGACATTAGTCGAGTATTCCAAGATCCGAAAATGGGAACCGCCTCTCGCTTGACCATTGAAGAAAACATGGCCATTGCCTACCGCCGTGGTTTATCTCGTGGACTTGGTTGGGGTGTAAAAGACAGCGAACGGGCTATTTTCAAAGAAGCATTAAAAGAGCTTGGCTTGGGCTTGGAAGACCGTATGAAAGTGGATACGCAGTTCCTATCAGGTGGTCAACGTCAGGCCTTGACCCTGATGATGGCTTCGCTTGTGAAACCAAAGGTTCTACTTTTGGATGAACATACTGCTGCCCTGGATCCAAAAACCAGCGACATGGTTATGGAATTGACCAAGAAAATCGTGGAAAGTCATCAATTGACAGCCCTTATGATTACGCACAACATGGAAAATGCCATCGAATATGGAAATCGTTTGGTCATGTTGCACCGTGGTCAGATTGTTGTCGATGTAGCTGGAGAAGAGAAAAAGAACTTGACTGTTCAAAACTTGATGGACCTCTTCTACAAAAACAGCGGTGAAAAGCTAACTGACGATGAGATGATTTTGTAAAAAATAAGACTACTGATTTCATGCAAGTCAGTAGTCTTTTTTCTTATGGTTGTAGAAATTCTAGCATTTCTTCCATCGGAATTTGATGGATGGCTGCCTGACCTAATTGTGAAACGATGACTAGTTTGATGGACTTGCCTCGCGCCTTCTTATCACGGGTTAAGGCTGTGAATAATTCATCGATATTCCATGGTTGGTGTGCAGTTGGTAGTCCGAATTTTTCACACATGGCAATGATTTTTTTAGTGATACCAGCTGGCATGAGTCCTTTTATCTCAGCTACACGTGCTATCTGAACCATACCGATGGCAACAGCTTCACCGTGCATGACTTGGCCGTAACCAGCAGTCGCTTCAATGGCATGTCCAATCGTGTGACCGAAGTTGAGATAGAGTCTGACACCATTGTCCAATTCATCCTCGACAACGACCTTGCGTTTGACTTCGCAGGAATGGTAGATGATATAGTCAGCGTGTTCTAAAATGCTTTCGACAGATCCGTCTAGTTGAGCTAGTTTTTCCCAGAGTTCCACATCATCTATAAGGCCGTATTTAACCACCTCACCCATTCCTTCAATCAATTCACGTTTGCCAAGGGTATTGAGGGTATCAGGATCAATGAGTACTCCGTCT
Organism: Streptococcus sp. SS-4456; assembly: GCF_036680365.1. Taxonomy (NCBI): domain Bacteria; kingdom Bacillati; phylum Bacillota; class Bacilli; order Lactobacillales; family Streptococcaceae; genus Streptococcus; species Streptococcus sp. SS-4456. The sequence goes on from NZ_JAVIHI010000022.1 coordinate 14,148, forward strand.
GGCTGGCAGAAGGTACCTACCATGTTCTTGGCAAATGGGGTATTGACGCCAGTTTTTCCCCCGATAGAGGAATCAACCTGGGCAGTCAAGCTGGTTGGAATTTGGAGAAAGTGGATGCCACGCATATAAGTTGACGCGACAAAGCCAGCCAAATCGCCAACTACACCGCCTCCGAGGGCGATAATGCCGTCACTTCGGGTCATGCCATGCTGTACGAGAAATTCGTAGGCTTGATTGACAGTATCAAGATTTTTTGAGGCTTCGCCTTCTGGAAATGCAAAGACAATGGTTTCAAAACCAGCCGCTTCCAGACTAGACTGTACTATTTCAGCATAGAGTGAACCGACGTGGTCATCTGTGATGATGGCGATTTTCTGAGTTTTCCAGAGCCCTTTGACCCAGGAACCTGCCTGTGCTAAACTTCCTCTTTCAATGAGGATATCGTAGGGATTGTTGGGAAGATTGACGGTTAGTTTCATCCGGTTTCCTCTCTAGTTGATGTCGTATTTCTGGACTAATTGGTCCCAAATCATGTCAGTCGGCATTTCCTTTCCAGTCCAGGATTGGAAGGCCTCGGCTGCTTGAAAGAGAAGCATGCCTAATCCGTTGATGGTTGGATTGCCTTGTGACTGGGCTAGTTTTAATAAGGGTGTTTCAAATGGTTGGTAAATAATGTCCGCAACCAAGAGTTGTTCTGGAAATTCTAGGTTGGCAGGAATGGGAAGAGAAACACCATCCATACCGACACTTGTTCCATTGATCAGCAAGTCTGATTGAGTAATTTCTTTTTGAATTATTTGGCTGTCTTCGTTGGCCAGAACCTGCATAGGAACACCAGTAGTTTGTGCAATAGGTGCTACACTTGTCTGTGTTCGTTCCAGGCTTTGTCGGCGACAGAAAATGGTGATTTCTTTGGCGCCATCCAGAGCAGCCTGGGACATGATAGCAGTAGATGCACCGCCACCTCCTAGGATGGTTAGTCGCTTGTTCTTAACTTGAAAGCCTTTTAGTCTTTCCAAACTCTTGAAAAATCCAATTCCATCGGTATTGTGTCCGATTAGTTTACCGTCTGTGTGAATAACGGTATTAACTGCTCCAATTAAGCGAGCTGATGGTGTTAGGTCATCAAGGTAGGGAATGACGGCTTGTTTGTAGGGCATGGACAAATTGATACCAAACATGTCATAGCGTTTGATATTGTCAAGAGTGACTGCCAAGTCTTCCTCTGGTATTTCCCAAGCGACGTATACTCCATTTACACCTGTTTCCTTAAAAGCCAGATTATGTATGAAGGGGGAAATAGAGTGCTTGATAGGCTTGGCCACAACAGCTGCTAGACGAGTATATCCATCTATAGTCATAACTTTCCTCCAATTCTAATCTTTCAATGCTAAGGTTTAGTGGGTATTTTACAGGGTCTGGTGGATTTCACGGATAAGTGCTTCCGTTTTGTCCCAGCCTAAACAAGGGTCGGTAATGGATTTCCCAAATACTTCAGGGCTGTCCTGACGGCCGTCTTCCAAGTAGGATTCAATCATGAAGCCGCGAACGTACTTGCGAATGGATTCGTTCCAAGCTCTGTTGATGAGAGTCTGACGGACAATACGGATTTGTTCCAGGTAATTTTTCCCAGAATTATCGTGGTTGGTGTCAATCACGATAAATGGATTGTCTAGCCCAAATTCTTCATACTGTTTGATGGTTTTCAAGAGAATATCGTAATAGTAGTTTGGCTCATAAGTACCTTGTTCGGTCGAGGCACCGCGTAAAATAGCATGGGCAAGTGGATTGCCGTCTGTATCGACTTCGGCATCACGATAGATAAAGTTTTGTTTGTTTTGGGCGGCGTAGATACCGTTGAACATGACTTTAAGATTGCCAGAAGTAGGGTTTTTCATACCCGTCGGCATATCAATACCGGAGGCTACAAAACGGTGCTCTTGATCTTCAACAGAGCGGGCTCCGATAGCGTGATAGGACACTAAATCTTCCACTAGTGGATAGTTGGCAGAGTAGAGCATCTCGTCGGCTGTTGTTAGACCTGTTTCTGTGATGACACGGTAGTGCAGATTGCGAACAGCGGCGATGCCATTGATAAGGTCTGGTAATTTAGATGTATCTGGCTGATGAACCAGGCCCTTATAGCCTTCTCCGTTAGTGCGTGGTTTGGCGGTATAAACCCGCATGACCATGAAGATTTTATCTTTGACTTCATCTTGAAGCTTGGATAAGCGATTGGCGTATTCTAAAACTGCTTCTTCATTGTCAGAAGAACACGGACCAATGACCAAGAGCAGGCGGTCATCTTCACCACGGATGATGCCTTTTAATTCTTCATCACGTTGGTTTTTAGCGGCTAAAAATTCACCTTCTAACTTGGAGAGTTCTTTTACTTTATCAATATCTAGACTGGTGCTGCGTTTGTGAATTCCCATAATCTTTTCCTATCTACTGTGGATTTCTCGGATGAGTTCTTGCGTTTTTTCCCAGCCTAAGCATGGGTCTGTAATGGATTTACCATAAATATCTGGATTATCTTGGCGGCCATCTTCGATGTAGGATTCAATCATGAAGCCGCGAACATACTTGCGGATGGCTTCGTTCCAGTCACGGTTGATAAGGGTTTGGCGAACGATTCGGATTTGCTCCAGAAAATTTTTGCCAGAGTTATCATGGTTGGTATCGATGATGATGAATGGATTTTTCAAACCAAACTGATCATAGAGGTCAATGGTTTCCAAGAGATTGTCGTAGTAGTAGTTTGGCAAATACTTCCCATTTTCATTGACAGCACCACGAAGGATAACGTGAGCAAGCGGGTTGCCAGAGGTTTCGACCTCAGTATTGTTAAAGAGGAAGGATTGTTTCTTCTGAGCTGCAAAAATACCATTAAACATGACTTTGAGGTTACCGGATGTTGGGTTTTTAAGGCCAGTTGGAACGTCAATACCTGAAGCAACAAAGCGGTGTTGTTGGTTTTCAACAGAACGAGCACCAACGGCAATGTAAGAAACCAAATCGTCAACCAATGGCAGGTTTTCTGGATAAAGCATCTCGTCGGCTGTAGTCAAACCCGTTTCGGTGATGACGCGGTAGTGCAAATTACGTACAGCCTTGATACCGTTGATCAGACTTGGTGCTGCATCTGTATCAGGTTGGTGCATGAGGCCCTTGTAGCCATCGCCATTTGTACGAGGCTTGGCTGTGTAGACCCGCATGACCATGAAAATTTTATCTTTGACTTCTTCTTGAAGTTTAGCTAGGCGATGAGCATAGTCTAAAACTGCCTCTTCATTGTCAGAAGAACATGGGCCGATAACCAAGAGAAGACGGTCATCTTCTCCCTTTAGAATCGCTTCAAGCTCGCGGTCACGGGCTTGTTTTTTAGCAAGAGTTTCTGGAGATAATTTAGAATGCTCTCGAACTTGATTGATGTCAATTTTTTCACTGATTGGTGTAAACAATATAGAAGTCCTCTTTCGATTAGTATATTTCTTAATTATAGCATGATTTTTAGGAATTTTAAACTTAAATTAAGGTACATTTGATAAAATCGCAGTGAACTCCGAAAATTCATTCATAAATCTTTTATGGGTTTTCTCTATATATTTATTTTAGATAGAAATTGCCAAAAAAATCTGAAAATATTCAGTAAATATGATAGAATAGGTCTAACACTATTTCGAGGTAGGGGTTATGAAATTAAGGACAAATATAGAAAAATTACAAGGTAGTATTCGAGTTCCGGGGGATAAATCAATCAGCCACCGGTCGATTATTTTTGGTTCTCTGGCAAAAGGTGTTACAAGAGTACATGATATCTTGCGTGGAGAGGATGTCTTATCCACCATGCAGGTCTTTCGTGATTTGGGTGTAAAAATTGAAGATAATGGTGACATTGTAGAAGTACATGGTGTTGGTTTTGAAGGTCTTCAAGCTCCAAAAAATCACTTGGATATGGGCAACTCAGGGACATCTATCCGCTTGATTTCTGGCGTTTTAGCAGGTCAAGACTTTGAAGCGACTATGTTTGGTGATGATTCACTGTCTAAACGTCCTATGGATCGTGTGACTATTCCTCTTAGCCAAATGGGTGTGGAGATTTCAGGACAGACCGATCGAGATTTGCCTCCATTGACAATCAAAGGAACCAAGAATTTACAAGCAATCCACTACCAACTCCCTGTAGCATCGGCTCAAGTCAAGTCTGCTCTACTATTTGCAGCCTTACAGGCTGAAGGGGAAAGTGTCATCGTAGAAAAAGAGCTGACCCGTAACCACACGGAAGATATGATTGTTCAGTTTGGCGGTGAGTTGACTGTCAATGGCAAAGAAATCCGTATCCAAGGTGGTCAGGAATTTACGGCCCAAGAGATTACGGTGCCGGGTGATATTTCCAGTGCTGCCTTTTGGCTGGTAGCTGGCTTGGTAGTACCAGGTTCAAAAATCGTCCTTGAGAATGTCGGTATCAATGAAACCCGTACAGGCATTCTTGATGTCATTAAAGCTATGGGTGGTCAGATGACCTTGTCAGATATTGATGAACTCGCTAAATCAGCCACTATTACGGTGGAAACTTCTGACTTGAAGGCTACGGAGATTGCTGGCGACCTCATTCCTCGTTTGATTGATGAGTTGCCAATTATTGCGCTTTTAGCCACACAGGCAAATGGGATAACGGTCATCCGAGATGCTGAAGAATTGAAAGTCAAGGAAACAGACCGTATCCAAGTGGTGGCCGATGCCCTTAATAGCATGGGAGCCAAGATTGAGCCGACAGATGATGGTATGATTATTCATGGTCCGACTGCCTTGCATGGTGCGACTGTTAACACCTTCGGTGACCATCGTATTGGTATGATGACGGCCATTGCGGCCCTTTTGGCTCAGGATGGAGAAGTTGAGTTAGAGAGAGCGGAGGCTATCAATACTAGCTATCCAGCCTTCTTTGATCACTTAAATAGTTTGATAGACTAGGAGAAGAGATGCCAATCGTTTTACTTGGATTTATGGGAGTTGGAAAATCAACCACAGCACGTTTGTTGGACCTCCCTGTTTACGATATGGACCAAATTATTGAAGAACGGATTGGCATGACCATCGCTGATTATTTCAAGCTCGAAGGAGAAGCTGCTTTTCGTAAAGTTGAAACGGAAGTCTTGAAAGAATTATTGGATTTGCCTGCTGACTGTCTTGTATCGACTGGTGGTGGTGTGGTCAAATCAGAGTTCAACCGACAGTTGCTATTAGAAAATAAGGCTAATAATGTTCTATTGACTGCTTCATTTGAGGTTGCCTATGAGCGAATTAGCCAGGATAGTCAATCCAAACGCCCGCTTTTTTTGCAGAATAGCAAGGAAGAATTTGAAACTATCTATCAAGAACGCATGACCCTTTATCAAGGATTGGCAGCTACCATTATCAATACAGACCAACTTACTCCAGAACAAGTAGCAAGGAAGATTCTATGCAAGTAGCATATTTAGGACCACGAGGGTCCTTTACGCATCAGGTTGCGCAACAGGCCTTTCCGAATGCTGATTTGCAGGCATTTGGAACTATAACAGAAGTGATTAAAGCCTATGAAACAGGGCAGGTTGTCTATTCTGTTATTCCAGTTGAAAACTCTATTGAGGGTAGTGTCCACGAGACTATTGATTACCTATTTCATCAGGCGGAAATTCATGCAGTAGCCGAAATTGTTCAGCCTATTGCCCAGCAATTACTAGCGACAGCACCTCATAAGGAAATTGAGGTCATTTATTCTCATCCCCAGGCTATTGCACAAGGGAAGAAATACCTACTTGAACATTTTCCACACGCTCGGATTGAAGTGACAGCCAGTACCGCCTACGCAGCACGCTTTGTAGCGGAGCATCCTGAACAGCCGTATGCTGCAATTGCGCCACAGGCTGCAGCGGTTGAATATGACTTGGAAGTCATTGCCAAGGATATCCAGGAAATTAGTGAGAATTTTACACGATTTTGGATTTTAGGGAAGGAAAATCCTAAGATTGAACTCCAAGAAGTTACGAAGAAAGTCAGCCTTGCCTTGACCTTACCTGATAATTTGCCAGGTGCTCTTTACAAAGCCATGTCTGTTTTTTCATGGAGAGGGATTAGTTTGACAAAAATTGAAAGCCGACCATTGAAAACAGCATTGGGTGAATATTTTTTCATTTTAGATGTTGAAAATCATTCGGAAGACTTACTGCAATTTTCACTACAAGAATTGACGACTTTAGAAATATCATGTAAAATACTAGGTAATTATCAAGTGTACCTAGCTAGTTAGGATAAAGATGAACGTATGACGAAAAACAAAGGAATCTTAACCCATCATGAAGAGTTGCGGTTGGATTATTTACATAAAAATATTCATTATTTAAATGATAGAGAGCGACAGGAGTTGGATTACCTTCTTTACAAGAAGGAACTCCGTATTCGACATGGGAAACCGAAAAAGCAAGTGAATGATGAAAGTCCTTTGTTTTCTGAGGACTTTGTAGGTGATGACTGGTCTGAGGAAGTTGCTAAGGTAGATGATGACCTTCTTCCAGCCTATCCGGATACTAGGTCCAGAAGAAGTAGAAGAAAAAAGCAGATTAGTGAGAGAGCAGAATTAGTGGACTATGTCCCTAAAATGCCACTGAAACCAAAGAAAAGAAAGAAATGGGGAGTAAAGCAGATTTTCAGGCTCCTAGCCTTATTCCTTTTGTTATTTGTTTTTGCTTTGGGCTTTAGTTTCATTAAGGGCCTGAATAGTGTGAGTGAGCAGCCTACTGCTGAAGTATTTAACGGGGTTAGTTCTGCTAATGGTACCAATATTTTGATTTTGGGTACGGATGGACGTGCAGGTGAGAGCACGGACGAAATACGGACAGATACCATTATGGTCTTAAATATCAATAATGCAGATAATAAGGTCAAACTGGTTAGTTTTATGCGGGATACCTTGGTCAATATTGAGGGTTATGAGTATAAATTAAATACCGCCTATACCCTTGGAGAACAAGACAATCAGCAGGGAGCAGAGGAAGTTCGTAAGGCTTTGAAAAACAATTTTGGTATTGATATTGACTATTATGCTATGGTTGATTTTGCGACTTTTGCGACAACAATTGATACACTCTTTCCAGAGGGTGTGACTATTGATGCACAATTTTCAACCATAGATGGAGAAACGGTTAGCTCGGTGGAAGTGCCAAATGATTTGCAATTGGAGGAAAATGCACCCCCATATCAAACCATTCAGGTTGGTGTTCAACAAATGGATGGTAAAACCTTGCTTAACTACGCGCGTTATCGTTCAGATGATGAGGGGGATTTCGGTCGTACCAAGCGTCAGCAACAAGTCTTGTCGGCTGTCATGACCCAGGCAAAAAATCCTATGAAGCTCTTTTCAGGTGCTGAAGCACTTGGTAAAGTAGTGGCGATGACCCCAACAACAGTTCCCCAGGCCTTCATGCTCTTTCATGGACCGGGAGTTGTTATGGATGCAGCTAATGGCATCGAACGCATCACCATTCCTGAAAATGGGGATTGGATTGACGATTATGATATGTATGGTGGCATGGCCCTGCGAGTTGATTTTGAAAAGTACCAACAGCGCTTAACTGATTTGGGCTTACGATAAAAAATGTGATATACTAGAGAGTGACTTCGGTCACTTTTTTAGTGTCCATAATAGAAAGTAGTGCTATGTTAAAGAAAAATGATGTTGTTGAAGTAGAAATTGTAGACCTAACTCATGAGGGGCAGGGGGTTGCCAAGTTGGATGGTTTTGTCTTTTTTGTGGACAATGCACTGCCAGGTGAGAAGGTATCTATGCGTGTTCTGAAACTTAAGAAAAATATTGGTTTTGGTAAGGTGGAAGAATGGCAGAGCTACTCACCAGACCGTAATCAAGACCTAGACTTGACCTATCTAAGAACGGGTATTGCAGACCTGGGGCATTTGAACTACCCAGCCCAGCTTAAATTTAAGAAAAAGCAAGTTGAAAATAGTCTGCGCAAGATTGCGGGCATTTCAGAAATTGTAGTCGAAAGTACTCTCGGTATGGATAGTCCTCTTGCCTATCGTAATAAGGCAGCGGTTCCTGTTCGCCGTGTCAATGGTCAGTTGGAAACAGGCTTTTTCCGTAAAAATTCTCATGATTTAGTAGCGATTGAAGATTTTTATATTCAAGATAAGGAAATTGATAGCTTGATTTTGGCTACTCGTGATCTCTTACGGAAATTGGATTTGAAGCCTTACGATGAAAAGGAACAGACAGGACTTGTTCGAAATATTGTTGTTCGTCGCGGTCATTATTCAGGCCAATTGATGTTGATTTTGGTTACAACTCGACCAAAAATTTTCCGTGTTGAAACCTTGATTGAACGGTTGATAAGTCAGTTTCCAAATCTAGTTTCCATCATCCAGAACATCAATGATCAGAATACCAATGCGATATTCGGTCAGGACTTCCGTCTTTTGCATGGCAGTGAAACCATTGTCGACATGATGTTGGGGAATGAATTTGAGATTTCTGCACCGTCTTTCTATCAAGTCAATACAGAAATGGCCGAAAAACTCTATCAGACAGCTATCGATTTTGCAGATTTGTCAGCAGATGATGTCGTAATTGATGCCTATTCTGGAATTGGAACCATTGGACTGTCCTTTGCCAAACAGGTCAAGCATGTTTATGGTGTGGAAGTCGTTGAGAAGGCTGTCCTTGACAGTCAGAAGAATGCTGCTCGAAATGGAATTGGCAATGTGACTTATGTCTGCGATAGTGCGGAGTCTGCTATGAAGAAATGGGTATCTGACGGAATTAAGCCAACGGTGATTTTTGTCGATCCGCCAAGAAAAGGTTTGACTGAGAGCTTTATCAAGGCAAGTACTTCTGTAAAACCAGAGAAAATCGTCTATATATCTTGTAATGTGGCAACGATGGCGCGTGATATTAAACTTTATGAGGAATTGGGGTATAAATTGACCAAGGTACGGCCGGTGGATCTTTTTCCGAATACGCATCACGTCGAGTGTGTTGCTCTGATCGTAAAAGCCTAGAAACCTTTGAACGAAAGCATCTTAAAAAGCCATAGAGACAAGGCTTTTTAGCTTGGGGTGGGGAAGTATCAGAGTGAGTAATTTTTTGGAGGGAGTAGAAGTGATAGCTAGAAATTATTCAATTCTATTTCCATTTACCCTGTGGGTACGTGTTTATTTCCATTGACAAGGAGTTTTTGGGAATAGAAACGTACCCACCTCTAATATCGCCTGAATGGGCGAATGAAGTGTGAGTTCTGAAATTGATACAATACAACTTAACTTTTTTTGAAAAAAATTCGAAAATTTATTTTGACTTGCGAATATAATAAGTGAGAGCAAGTTGCTTACTTATTAATGATGAAGAGGAAAAGTAGAATGACAACAATTTTTTTAACAAAAACAAACTGCACTAATTGCGGAAAACAAAGTACTTTTGAAAGATTTGATATGGCTTTTTGTGATTGGTAAAAGACTTTGAGGGTATGATATAATAGCGCAGAATTTTAGTATAATTAAGATGTAGAAAATTAATGGGAAAACAGCAGGAGAAGATAAATGATATTGAACACAAAGCGATTAAATATACGACCGTTTAGATCAGATGATATCGAAGATACTTTTGAGATTTATACTGATGCAGATGTATGTAGATACCTTTTAGAAGATGAATGGAATACTGAAGATAAAGAAGAGTTCGAAAAGAAAATTAAAAATAACAAATTAGAGGAGAACTCGAGCTTAAATCTTGCTGTAGTATTGGATAAAAAGGTTATTGGTGATATATCCGTTTGGTATACAGGCATGAAACAAACTGTAGAGATTGGATTTGTATTTAACCCAAAATTTTCTGGGAAAGGTTATGCAAATGAATCGGTTGAAGCCGTAATAAAAAAATTATTTGCTGAATATAATATTCATAGAATTCAAGCAAATTTAGATGCTAGAAACATAGCCTCTAAAAAATTATGTCAAAACCTTGGGATGAGACAGGAAGCACATTTCATAAAGGATTATTGGAATAAGGGTGAATGGACAGATAGCTTCGTATTTGGAATGTTGATTACAGATTTGAAGAAATAATCCGTAATACGTTACTCATCAGATTATAGCATGACGGTGAACAAGAACTTTGTTACATTTAGTAAAGGAATTGTCCAAGCTTTAGAATACCCTGCACATGTACTTGTTGCTTTTAATAAGGATACAAAGGTAATGGGTATACAAGTTTGTCGGGCAAAAACTAGAGGAGCATTTTCTTTTTCAAAACCTGTTGGGGAGCAAAAAGGTATTGTTCAGGTAGGTCATAAAAATTTAAAAGAAACACTCTTAACAATCATGAGTGAATGGAAATCTGATAAGCGTTATAGGGTAGAGGGGATTCACATTCCTGAAGATAAAGCTTTTGTTTTTGAATTGAAGGATTTTGAAGAACTATCTGACTTTCGTAAAAACGACAATAAATAGTAAGGAACGAAGTTAAAAATTATTGGTGGGAGTACAACTATTGTATTCCTGCCATTTTCATATCCTTGCAAGGGGGTTCATGTTAAAATATACTGTAGGAGGTAACTCTATGAACGATAAAGTTACAAAAGTCAGACTAGCCTATCCTTTGGGAGAAGACCTAATCTATGTATTCCTGAAAAATATAATGCCTACCGTAGATTCCTACTAGGACGCTTAGGAACGAATCCACTCGTGGCTATTTGTATGAATCCCTCAGCAGCTAATGAGGACTATAGCGATCGTACAATCAACCGAATTATAAATGCTAGTAAAAAATTAGGATGTGATGGCTGGGTTGTCGCCAATGTTTACCCAGAGCGAGCTACCAATGCATCTGATTTAGATAAATTTAATTCTGAGCTTGTAGATGAAAACGTACGCATCATAATGGATTTTTTAATTCAGAATAAAATAACTGAAGTATGGGGAGCCTGGGGGAATCTAGGTCACCCTTCCTTAGTACAAGGTAGAGATACACTACTATCGTTTTTCAAAGAAAGTGGTATTAGAGTTTACTCATTCGCGCCATTAACTAAGTGGGGACAACCTGTTCATCCGTTGAATCGGAGTGTTAAACAAAATATTTCAGAAAATGGAAAAATATATTTAACAATTTAGGTAAGTGATATGGAATTAACAGTTAGTACGAGAGATAGATTAGTCCAACTTTTGACATCGGAATATAGAGTACCTGATGAATTGGTAGACTGTGTCAAGGTTGCTATTAAGCAATATTCTACAAAAAATTACACTGATGATGCAATCGATAGAATGGTGAGAACGCCTCAAAGCCTTTCTAAGGGACTAGCATTACTTAGAGAAAGAAATGGGAAAAATGATTTAAGTTTGTTTCGTGGAATTATTTCTGAATGGTTAGTTTGTGCTGAGTACAATGCCTTAAAGAATAAGGGAGCTGTAGTTATGACCATAACTAACCCTGACCCATCTTCGAAAGCAGATTTGCTTCACATAGTTGATACTGGGAAGGGGTATAAAGCCGTTCCTGGTCCAGATATAAAGAGTGGTGGAAGTACATACGTCTTTAACCAGTGGAAAAAGATTGTAAAATATCGCTATGAAATACCGATGGTAGACATCGACGGGATATTAACCACAGAGGAAGGGATAATACAATTAACTCAGAAACGACGTGAAGAATTTGAAGAGTTATTTTATGTCAGTCAATCAAATTATTTTAGAAGTTCCATTAGATATTTAGGTGTGACTGAGTACTGAAATCTATAAACGATTGGATGAATTATGGGAACCAGAGAAAAAATTATGGATATTTCAAAGGGGCATCTTATGCTCTTCAAAAATCAAAAATATCCGTTGTCGACTTGCTTTGATGAATTCCACTTCAATTGTCGGCTTCGTTTCCTTGACTACTTTTGATTTTCATTGATTTTTATTGGTTATCAATTTAGTGGTCTTACGGTGAAGATAAGAATGTTCTTGTAATTGATGGTATTTTGCTCGTGAAATATCCTATTCTATTGTTATCACTCACTTGTAGTCGCGTGATTAACTGATTCACATAGACTTGACTGAGGAGAAGTTGCTTTGTTCTAGCGTAGGTCACTTAGGAAATTAAGGACTTAGTTCTGTATTGTACAGAACTAAGTCCTTTTAACTTTGTTTTAATATGTTTTAGTATATTTACTACATTCATATATAGTAGTCGACAAAAACAATTTTCTAATCAGCTAGGATTCTGAGCTGTGTATTTTTTGGCAATGGAATTTGTAGAACTATAAAACATCTAATATCATTAAACTTTTTTTATAGAAAGCGGAAAAAGCCTCGAACTAAGTACTTAGATAGTTAGGAAGGGGTAAAAATCTTATTCAATAGCTTCATTACTTTACTCTTTTCTGACTAATATAAGGAGAATGAAATGAGATATATCCGCTGTCCAACTTATCATCATATTTTTGTTTGGTTAACTAATATCGTATTTTACATAAAGAAAGAGGAATAAAATGAATTATACAATTAAATCTGGTGACTCTCTAAGCGCAATCGCTGCTAAATTTAATACAACTGTTGCGGAATTGCAACGTCTTAATGGAATTACTAATCCAGATAAGATTTACGCCGGTCAAGTTATCAAGGTAAAAGCTACTGGTGGAACGTCTTCTAGCACAACTACCACTAGCACCTATGTTGTAAAATCAGGTGATACCTTGAGTGGTATTGCAGCTCGGTTTGGTACAACAGTCTCAGCTCTTCAGAGTTTGAATGGTATTTCATACCCGGATCAAATTTATGTGGGTCAAGTTTTACGTTTGAAAAGTACAGGCGGTACTCCTTCAACTGGAGGTACAACAACTACTAGCACCTATGTTGTAAAATCTGGCGATACCTTGAGTGGTATTGCAGCTCGGTTTGGTACAACAGTCTCAGCTCTTCAAAGTCTGAATGGTATTTCCAATCCTGACCAAATCTACGCCGGTCAAGTTCTTCGTATTAATGGTACAGGTGGTGGATCTCCTGTAGGGGGAATCACAACGACTTATACAGTAGTTTCAGGTGATACCTTGAGTGGTATTGCTGCACGCTTTGGTACAACTGTTTCAGCCCTTCAGAGTCTGAACGGTATTTCCAATCCTGACCAAATCTACGCCGGTCAAGTTCTTCGTATTAACGGTACGGGTGGTGGCACTCCAGTAGGGGGAACCATAGAGACTTATACGGTAGTTTCAGGCGATACCTTAAGTGGTATTGCAGTACGCTTTGGCACCACAGTTTCAGCCCTTCAAAGCCTGAATGGTATTTCCAATCCAGACCAAATCTATGCAGGTCAAGTTCTTCGTATTAATGGTACAGGTGGTTCATATATTTATGATGGAAATGTTTCTGTCACTCTTAATGGGAATGGATATTTGGTAACTGCAGAACAACTTCGTCAAATTGGTTGGACAGTTGTAAACACTAATATGGTTAATGATTTGAACAATTGCTTGCGACGTTATAATATTACAACACTATCTCGCATTCGTCATTTCATCAGTCAATGTAGTCATGAGTCTGGAGGAGGTAAGTGGACGATGGAACTTGCTTCAGGTGAAGCCTATAATTGGCGCTCAGACTTAGGGAATACTGTAGCTGGTGATGGACCGAAGTATAAAGGTGGAGGCTACATTCAGTTGACCGGTCGATACAATTATACAAGATTTGCAGCAGCAATGGGAGACCAGCGGATTGTTAATGAAGGTGTGACTTATGTAGCAGCTAAGTACCCTTGGACAAGTGCTGGTTTTTGGTGGCACATGAATAATATGAATGCTTTGTGTGACTTAAATCCAACTGTTGAGCAAGTAACACGTCGAGTTAATGGTGGCTATAACGGACTTGAGGATAGAAAATATTGGTATAATCGTTGTGTAGCGGTGATTACAAGTACAACACTGATTCCAAAGCCTATTTCTGGAGATGGTAGTCAAAATAATAGTGGATTCACTTACTCATTACCAACTAGAGGTGGAGCAGGTTTTGGAACAATTCAAGATTTCATTCAATATATTAAAGAGTTGGAAAATGCATATGTAAAATATGCCACTCAAAATCCACTTAGTAATAGCATTCGAGCGACTGAAGTAGGAGTTCTTGCTTATCTTGCAAAACGCTATTATGTTGAGGGGGATTGGAAAACAAAATTGGCATTCCCACTGGTTTCTAAAGCAGTGTTTGATTATGATTTTGAAAAATATGTAAATAAAAATTACCCGACCTTAGTTAAAAAAGTAACACCATTTATGTCTTCATCTAATCTTACGGATAAATTTGGAGGTATAATTGATTTGGGGCATTTGTCTGTTACTACTCTTAGTTACTATAATCAATTTGGTAATCCTGGTTCATGGAATGGATGGGCAGGGGATTTAGCTAGTGCATTTGGGGCGGTTCAAAAAGTATATAATGCGAATAAAAATAGTAACTTAGATGCAATTGCAAGAGCATTTGTTGGAGGCTCATCACCTACGACTGATGTACCTAAAGGAGTTTTAGTTCCGAACGATGCGAGAAATCCTTTTGGATATGCAGACATGTGTAGCGATGCTGATGCAATTGGTTTGGCTAGCATGATGAAGAAAGAAAAAGTTGGAAATAATCGTTTGTCTACGACTATGTCTAAATATTATAACGGACTAAGTAGCAATCGCTACAACAATTATCTATCAGATTTAGGTGTAGTTAGAAATCTATCTGCAATTGAGACTGCAGTTAATAAGGTCTTTTCGGATTTTCTTGGTTTTCCGAATTATCTTGCAAAGATTGAAGCGGAGATAGAAACAACCAATGCAGTTCAAACAGCAACAAAAAAAGCATTTGCAAGATATGTCTACTATTCGTCAAAATAAATAAGGAAGTAGAAAAAGTAGCGGAGATTTTCATCTCTGCTACTTTTTTAGTATATTAAGAAATTTGATGAATGTAACTAACATTAGATAGTCAAATACAGGGATTAAAATATAAAGTAGAGTTGGCAATGCATTATTTTGTATCCCCATCATGCTAGTAATAACTAATAGGTTTGTACACTGCACTAAAATTATTAAAAATAAATAGAGTAATAGATTTTTAACATTGTATTTTCTTAAAATTTGAATTATCAATATTGAATATGTCGAGAAGATGGCAGGTATCAAAGTTATGGTTGAGTTATTATTTGATGTGATTATAAGCTGGATAGTGTAGAAAATAGAAAAGTTTATAATAACAGTTTGTATAGTATTGGATAAGCTAATTTCAATATTTTTATAAATAAAATAGTATCCAACTATACAAGTGATATTGAAAAAACTTTGGATAAAGAAAATAATATCAAAGTTCGATCCGTAATATTTGTACATTAATATTTCTAAGATGGGAAGTGTTAGTGCAGAAGTAAGAGATACTAGTAGAGATTTAAATATTATTATTTTATTTTGCATTGTTACCCCGTTATGTATTGATAGTATTCAAGTAATCCATCCAAATTATACCATAAAGTCGGCGGAAATAGAAAAGTTAGTTATTTTCTATAGGTAAAAAACTTCCTATAATCTTCCCCACAATCCTCGGCTCATCCTCTGCAGGCACAAATTTATCTGAATAGGAATCATTAATGGAAACGAGGCGATATCCGTCTTTTTCAAGATAAACTTTCTTAATGTATAATTTATCATTCCAGCAAATGGCGTAAACTGCTCCATCGTAGTCAAAGCCCCCTTCACGGATTAAGGCTACCTCTCCATCTTGGTAGACAGGTTCCATGGAATACCCATCAATCCATGTTGCTACATCGTATAAGTATTCTCTATCTGTGAAGACCTCCTTGGTTTCACATTCATCCCAAAAATCATTACCATGTCCAGCTGATAGAGCCACATTGTCAAGGACATGAACTGAAAATAGTGGAATAATCTTTTGTTCCAAAAGAAGGTCATGAGTTAACTCTTCGACCTTCTTTTTATTTGTCTTGTTGAGCTGTTTATAGAGAGTCAGATGGGGGTGTTCTTCTTGAAGCTCACTTGCCTCAATATGAAGAAGTTGAGCTAGTTCTCCTAGGTGCTTTTTATTTGGTACTGTTTTCCCTGTCTCCCAAGCTGAAAGAGTTGCTCTGGTAACACCTAATTCATTTGCTATAGCTGTCTGAGATAGTTTCTTGGCTAATCGGTGTTCTTTTAATTTACTAGCTGAAAACATTTTCTCTTCCTTTTGTCATTTTATAGATTGACAAAATTATACCATAGTGTATAATATAAAGCAAGAGTAAAGAGTAGGTATGTTTGTAATTCAAATCTCGATAGTAATAGCGCTAGGTTTTAGGAGAACAAGATATGGCATTTAATTCATTTGAAAAGTTGCTTCAATCAAACTACTATAACGATATTTTCAAAGCAGTAGATAACTATATCTACCACCACCGTTCAGAGATATCGGTCAAGTCAGATACTGTAGAACACCCAAACTTTAAGAAGCTAGATGATTTTACGATAAAGAAAGTCTTGTCTCGTAAAGTTAGAGATGCAATGATTGTTTCTGAGCTCCAAGTCATTGCTTCTCTTGAAATTAAGGGGCAGACGAAGTACGGCTATGAAACTGATAGTGCCAATTTATGGTTAAGAGTAACTGTAGAGTATGAGCTGAACGCAGGAGTACATGATTTTAAAGTTTTGAAAGTTATCCCTTTTGATCCAAAAGATTTTGACAAGAGGGAACTGGGGCTAAGTCCAGAATTTGTCCCTTACATCAAAGCTACTGAATTTGATGACATTGCGGAAGGAATTTTGAGGAAGTATTACCCCAAAGCCCTTGAAGCTCCCATGGCTTTGCCGATTGATAACTACCTTGCTAATATTGGCTTGACTAAGACGGAGGGCAGGCTAACAGAAGATGGCTCTATTTTTGGAGAGATGGTCTTCAAAGATACAGAAGTCCTGTTCTATGACGAAGAGACTCCTGTGTCTCGACTAGTCAAGAAAAAGACTATTCTGGTTGATCCAGAGGTTATCTGCTTACGTAATCAAGGGAGCTACAACAATACAGTTGTTCATGAATCTGTCCACTGGTTACTTCATCGCTATTATAATGAGTATAAGATGCTCTTTGATAAGGGACATAAGAGAAGTAGTAGTCTAAAAGATAGTTCCTCTTCATCCATATCGTCAGACTGGAGTGACTATGATTGGATGGAGTGGCAGGCTAATGGTATTGCGGCTAGAATTCTGATGCCTAAGTCTACAACCAAGCAGAAGATCAACCAGTTCTTTACAGATTACTCCTTGAAGTATGCCAGTGATGAGAAGTTGACTATGTTTGAAAGAATCATTGATGAGTTGGCAGAGTTCTTTCAAGTGTCTCGTTTAGCAGCAAAAATTAGACTACAACAACTCGGCTACCATGAATTTGAAGGTATTTACAATTTTGTTGGAGATGAGTATCTACGTAGCTATGGTTGTGAACTTCGAGCTTTGACTGAAAATAAGAGCTTTACGATTTCCTTTCCTAATGCCTGCTTCCTGAGTTGGAAGAATGAGTCATTTAGAAAACTGATGGAATCTGGTCAGTACGTTTATGTGGATAATCATTTCTGTCTCAACGACCCTCGCTATGTGACTACGGTGGAGTATGGTGTCTATGAAATGACGGATTATGCCTACCAACATATGGATGAGTGTTGTCTATTATTTGATATTTCCTATAAGAAAGATAAAACCAAATCTATATCTATCACAATATTTAATGAGTACGTCATGTACCGTGGAAAAGCGACAGTTGAAATAGAGGTAGATTTCTCTGAGTTTACTAGTATTGTCAATGGTGCAGTTATTCCAGATGGTGGAAGAATATTTGAAGAGGTTGCTAAAATCAACGAGGAGATGCCGAGTGGCTTTTGTGGAATGTTGGTCTACCACCGTGAGCGTAAAGGCATCACCCAAGAACAACTCGTTGAGGCGTCAGGTGTCAGTCTTACAACCCTCCAGCGTTTTGAAACCAAAAAAGATGCGAGTCGGAAGTTGGAAAAATTGATGGGACTTACTCTCGGAATGAAGTTATATCCTGACTTTAGCTTTAAACTGATTGAAAAGAGTGGCACTACCTTTAGAGATGAAATACCAACTCATTGTGCTTATAAGATGTTATTGTGGCATTGTTACCACCTGGGAGCTTATGAATGCAACCAGAAGTTGATAGAGATGAACATTCCTGGATTTTGGGAGAAATAATTTTGAATGTACCTGTCATTTTTTGGCGGGTATTTTTTGCTTATTGTTGCTGAATTATTGAGTGATAGTTGGAAAAGGTGAATTATAGGATAATTTGAAATTTCTAGATATATAAGGTTTTCTAAATGAGGGATACTGGTTTACCCCTCATTTTTTGCTGTGTTGCTTTTCGTTCAATGGTACTATACTAGACTTATCAAGAACACCTGCCGTCAATACGGAGTCATGACGATGACCATAATTTCAGATGTGGAGACGATAGGAGACTTTTTCAGCTTGTGAAATTGGCTGACCGATACATAGAGGGAAACAGCTATGCGGTCAATCCTTTTTAGAGTGCTCGTTGCCTTGTCATGGCTGCTTTCGGTATTAAGGGAAAGCCAGTCAAATTATGACAATCAAAGACAAAACCTGTCAAAACGAGTACAAAAAGCACGACTTTTCGAGTGAGAAGTCCTATAACGATATCCCCTGCCAAGAAGGAGAACTCCTTGCTCCTATGGTAGTTCGAGATAACGCAATGGTCAAGTCCTTCCAGATGAATCCTGAGAACTTCAAAACTTGGCGGTTTATAGGTCACCCTGTACGGATTGCCTTTATCCCTGTGACACAAGACCAGTTTGAGACCACGATGAGAATCTTCAATCAAGATGTGAAAGAATACCTGAGTCGTCATACCAAGTCTAAACTAGAGACTATCTCTTTAGAGAAATGTTTCGAAGATATGGAGGCTGAAGGCGGAAGTGGAGTAGACCCAACTCGCACGGAGTCAGAGGTAGAAACCCTTATGCTCTTCGAGACCTTAGATGAATTGATTGAAGAAGTCTATCGCAAAGACCAGCGTAAGGGGTTAATTCTAAAAGTCATCTATGAAGACATGGATATCTCAAAACAAGACATCATTAAACGCCTTGGTCTTGCGAAGACGAGAGGCTATGAGCTGATTAAAGAAGCTCATGAATTAGCTAGAGAAACCTATCTGGAATTAAACCGTTAATCATGACTACTCGTCAAACGGGTGGTTTGAACAAGGGCTATAAGCCCACATCACCAGCCAGCGCCTAAAGACGCTGGCTTTCACTTTGTTCAAGCCTCACTGCTTTTGACTCATCACTAGCCTATTAAAGAGGCATTCATACTACTTGCAATTATCCCTAAAGGGATCTTCATACTCTTTTACACTTAACTTATCAAGTGCTATATCATGTTTTTCCTGTTCTAGTATATATTTCTTAATTGTGGCTTCATTAAGTCCAACTGTACTTACATAATATCCCTCTGCCCAGAAATGACGATTACCAAATTTGTATTTGAGATTGGCGTGTTTATCAAATATCATTAGAGCACTCTTACCTTTAAATATCCCATAAAGCTTGATACACTTAATCGCGGAGGGATACTGACTAACATATGAACATAATCCGGCATCAGATGTCCTTCAATAATTTCTACGCCTTTATAAGTACACAAACGTCGGAATATTTCTCCCAAACTACCTCGATATTGATTATAGATGATTTTTCGTCTATACTTAGGTGTGAAGACAATGTGGTAGAACACAGCCACTTTGTATGTGATAAACTATGTGCCTTTTGAGCCATATTTTTCTCCTTTCGCTTTACAATAGGCTTGAACACCTTTATTGTATCGCGTTTGGAGTTTTTTTGGTATAACCTTCGTCGCGCACACGCATAGCGGGTGGTTTATTTGTCACGCACCTTACGGAGCGTGACGGACTAAAAGTCACATAATCAAGAAATCCCACTAGACATGTACCTAGTGGGATTTTTAGCTAGTCTTTCTGATAGAAGAAGCACTCATACCCATCGGCTCGTAGGTTGATATCAGGCATCCATGGTGGGGCAATAGCCATTTGTTTGCTGATGGAGGAGACTGTTTGGTCAAGGTCAGCTTCAATGATGACCTCGTCATGGACATGGGCGACAATAGCTTCATCTTGTAACTGTTTCATGGCATAGACAAGGATATCACGGCTGATGGCTTGGACAATATTCTCCACAAACTTTGGTCCGTAGCTATCAATCCTGGCCCATTTTTTCCCAGTCACAAGCCCTTCGTAGGTTACAGATTCACCACCGAATGGGTTCGTTCCCAGTCGAGGTTTAACATAGGCAAGCTGTCGACCTGAAGGAAGGGAGATGAATAGGATACCGCTTTTGACTTCGAAGGTTAGTCCATGGGTCTGAGTTTTGATGTGCTCCTTGACCGCAGTTTTGACTGCTCTATCTACATCCCACCAAAAAAGAACGATGTTGGGATTAGCTTGTCGCCAAGACTCAACCAGAGGTTGAAGTTCATGTTCTTGCAGTCCCATATCCAATGCTCCCATGGCGGTCAATGCGCCAACGGATCCACCGTATCCACAGGCCAACTCTGCAACCTTCCCTTTCTGGCGGAGGTCTGAGTTAATGCCGTGTTTCTCTACGGGTACTCCAAACATCTGAGAAGCCGACATACAATAGATGTCGGCTCCTTTTTCAAAGACCTTGTTTCTCCAACGTTCACCAGCTAGGTGTGAGAGGACACGCGCCTCAATGGCAGAGAAATCGCAGACAATGAACTTCTTGCCCTTTGTTGGCACAAAGGCTGTTCTGATTAATTGAGAGAGGGTATCTTGCACATCATAAAGTAGTTCTACGGTGTCATAATCACCTGCCTTAACCAAAGCACGCGCCTCAGACAAATCAGGTAAGTGGTTCTGAGGGAGGTTTTGAAGTTGAATCAACCGACCCGCAAAACGACCAGTACGATTGGCTCCGTAGAATTGAAACATTCCTCTTGCACGTTTGTCTCTACAGATGACCCTAGTCATGGCTTGGTATTTGGAGACGCTGGACTTGGTGGCTTGCTTACGAAGCATTAGTACCTGAGCCGTTTGAGCATCCACGGTTTTTAGTAGTTCATTCACAGCCTTCTTATCGAGAGAATCAGTTGAGACACCGTGTTCCCGCAACCAAGTGATCATCTGAAGAACGGAGTTGGGGTTTTCTAGGCCTGTTAGGGCAGTGAGTTCTTCTTGGATATGGGATTTGCTGATGGAGTCAATATGGATGGCTGCTGAAACAAAGTCTTCATCAAGGCTGATTCCTCTGTCGTTAATCATCTGGTCGTGCTGATATTCTTCCCAAATAAAATCAGGTACAGGGAAGTTTTTGAGCTTATCTTGGATGGCGATTTCCACTTCTACATCACGCTTGTTGTAGGTAATGAAGGTTTGCCACTTGTCAGGTGAGTGATGAGGCAAATTTCGAGTTCGTCCGCCATTTACCTTAGTTGGAGTACAGGGAATGCAGAAGTAGCGGATAAGGTCTTTGCCCTCACTTAGTTTTTGTTGGTTTAGCTTTAAGACAGCTCCCACACCTTCAAGAGAAAGAGGCAATCCAAGATAGGCTGACCAAATCATGGTACACCGCCACGGGTTAGGAGATAAAAAGTCCTGACTTAGCTTATCTGGATAGTATTTCTTGATCCAGTTGGACAAACAGACTCGCTCAAAGGTCGCATGAAAGGCCCATTTGAGAATAGTGTCATCTAGGATGGCTTCTAAAATGGTGTCAGGTAAGTCTTCTTTAGTTAGGTCATAGACCACAACAGGGTTGTGATTAATGGAGACGGCAATAAGTAGGATGTCAAAGCTATCATCTTCCGCATAACGATAGACCCCAGATTTGCGGATATCAACGTCACAGAAAGTTTCTAAATCGATGGATAGTGTTTCAATTCTTGTCATGGCTTGTCCTTTGATGAAAAAAGGTGGCAGACAGTCTGCCACCAGGGTTAGGTTCGTGGGCTTCTAGATTGCCGTTCACATTCCTGCCGCAAGTCATTGCGAATGGTGACGTAAAGGAGGTAACCTAGTAGCCCGATGGTTAGGCAGGAGGAGATGCTCCAAAGAAATTCAACGATTGTCATGTACCTGTCCTGCTTTCAATTTTGCTTTACGCTCTTTTTCAGAACGGGTGTCGTCACGGATTAAGGTGTAATTGATGTACAGACCAATGAATCCATAGATTCCAATAAGTCCATAAAAGAGAAGTGTTTCAATCATGTATGCTTACCTCCTTCCTAGTTCAAAAAGTCATCGTCGTCTTCTGTCGCAAAATCATCCTCAGCACGAGTGCGTCCACCAAGGGGTTCACCGTCACGCAATTTTTGCAAGTTATTCAAACCGCAAGCAATACCTTTGTTGCCATTGGAATTAAATGCGTAGAAGGTGATAGAAGCGCGACCATAGATACCAGAGTACAATTCGGAAGTATCAATGATTTCTTGACGATTTCCGTCAACCACCCCAGGTTTGTGTGGAGAGTTGGCATTCACAAAGTAAGCATTTTTGTATGCTT
>NZ_JAVIHI010000023.1:0-36088 GCF_036680365.1 Streptococcus sp. SS-4456
TAGTTGGTTTGTTATCTGTTGTATCGTAAGATGTACCTGTTGATGTAGATGGTGTATCTGTTACAGGTGCTTTGATGACATTGCCTTCAGTGTCGATGTAGTTAACAACTACGTTACCTTTCACTTCTTCATATACGTAAGTTACTTGCTTGTCTTCGCCTGGAGTTACTGATCCATTTTCTTCACCAGTAGTCAAGCTTGGAACAAGTTTATAAGTCTTACCATCTTCAGTAGTGATTGTAGTTGGCTTGTTGTCTTCAGTTGTGTATGTCTTACCTGGTTCAGCATTCTCTTCGTCCTTAACTGGAGATTTGATTACTGTACCGTCAGTTGTTACATAGTTAACTGTTACTGAACCTGCTGGCTCGTAGACGTATTGAACAGTCGTAGTGCCTTCTACAACAGTACCTTTCTCCGCAGCTGATGTGTCTTTCACTTCTTTGTAGAAGTATGTCACACCATTGTGTTTGATAACTGCTGGTTTGAAATCTGTTGTATCGTAAGTTGTATCAAGAGCCGCATCAGTAGTATCGTTTACTGAAGTTGCAATTGTTTCACCATTAGTGTTCACATAGTTGACGACAACGCTACCGTTTGGTTTTGGAGCTGGAGTTGTTACTTTTTGGTAAACATAAGTTACTTGAGTTGTACCTTCAACAACAGAACCATTTTCTTCACCCTTAGTCAATACTGGAACAAGTTTGTACTCAGTACCATCTTCAGTTGTGATAGTAGTTGGTTTGTTATCTGTTGTATCGTAAGATGTACCTGTTGATGTAGATGGTGTATCTGTTACAGGTGCTTTGATGACATTGCCTTCAGTATCGATGTAGTTAACAACTACGTTACCTTTCACTTCTTCATATACGTAAGTTACTTGCTTGTCTTCGCCTGGAGTTACTGATCCATTTTCTTCACCAGTAGTCAAGCTTGGAACAAGTTTATAAGTCTTACCATCTTCAGTAGTGATTGTAGTTGGCTTGTTGTCTTCAGTTGTGTATGTCTTACCTGGTTCAGCATTCTCTTCATCCTTAACTGGAGATTTGATAACTTTACCGTCAGTTGTTACATAGTTAACTGTTACAGAACCAGCTTGCTCGTAAACGTAAGTGATTTCAGTCGTACCTTCTACAACCTTACCAGTTTCAGTGGCTGAAGTTGCATCTACTTCTTTGTAGTAGTAAACTGTACCATCTTCAGTTGTGATCTTAGCTGGTTTGTTATCAGTTGTGTCGTAGGCTGTACCTGTTGAAGTTGTCTTCGTATCCACTACTTGTGAAGCAATGACTTTGCCATCAGTGTTTACATAGTTAACAACAACGTCACCCTTAACTTCTTCGTATACATAAGTTACTTGAGTTACACCTGGAACAACATCACCTGTTTCAGAACCTTTAGTAAGGGTTGGAACAAGTTTGTATGTCTTACCATCAGCAGTTGTGATAGTTCCTGGCTTAACATCAGTTGTATCATATGGAGTACCTGTTGAAGTTGTCTTCGTATCCACTACTTGTGAAGCAATGACTTTGCCATCAGTTGTTACATAGTTAACAACTACTGAACCTTTCACTTCTTTGTAGACATAAGTAACTTCTGTTGTCTTACCTGCTTCAACTGTACCTTCTTCAGTACCGATTGTTGCTGCTGGGATCAACTCGTAAGTCTTACCATCTTCAGTTGTGATAGTTGTTGGCTTGTTATCTGTTGTGTCGTATGGAGTTCCTGCTGATGATTCTTTTGTATCATCAACTTGAGTCTTAATCACTGTGCCGTCCTCAGTGATGTAGTTAACGACAACGTTACCTTTCACTTCTTGGTAAACGTAAGTGATTTCCTTAGTTGTGCCTGTTTCAACTGTACCTGTAACTGAATCAACACCTGTTGCAGTACCGTTACCAGCTGCTGTCAAGTTGTTATCATCTGAAACTGTACCAACGTTATAAGTAGCTGCTGGAGCAAGTTTGTAGACTTTTCCATCAACTGTTGTGATAGATTCTGGTTTGTTGTCCGCTGTATCGTACTCTGTACCAGCTTTCTCGTTTGTTACGTCAGCTACTGGTGCTTGAAGTGGTTTACCATCTGTATCAACATAGTTAACGTTGACTGAACCAGCTTTTTCGTAAACGTAGGTTACTTCTGTAGTATCTTCTACGACTTTGCCAGTTTCTTTAGTTGCATCTTCAGCTTTGATTTCTTTATAGTAGTAAACATCGCCAGTAGCATCTTCAACAATCTTTGCTGGAACTTGGTCAGCTGTTGAGTAGTCTGTACCTACAAGAGCATCATTTGTATCAACTACTGGAGTAGCGATAACTTTTCCGTCTGTATTTACATAGTTAACTACAACATCTCCATATTTAGGATTTGGAGTGTAGTATACAACTTCATTGATGTCCTCATCTGTTGCAACAACTGTCTTATCTGTAACAGATTCAGTCATTGGAGCATCAGCACCTTCGAGAGTTGTACGAGTTGCTGTGTAGTCTGTGATTTCTGGAATGAGGTTACCATTAAGAACATCTGTCGAGTCAGCTGTCCATTCACCATAAGTCACTTCACCTGTTACAAGGTTCACTTGAGCTGGGCGAGTAAAGGATACTGTTTCAGTCTTAACAAGTGGCGTACCTTCTGTAGAGTCTTTAGGCAAGATGTTGCCTGCAGCATCTACACGAACTGGAGTTCCATCTTCATACTTGTACTCAACTGTACGAGTAACTTCTTGTGTTGTTTCAAGGTTATTAATAGTGTCTGGCCAAACAGGTGAGTTTGGATCGCTTGGATCTACTGGCTGACCTGGAACCGCTGTATTTGGAACTTCTTCGACACGTGGCTTAATAACAACTAAAAACTCTTGTAAAACTGCTGTGTCAGTATCATAGTCTTGACCGTCAGTAGTCGTAAAGTTATCTGAAACAAGCTCATAACCCAATTGCTTATACTTGTTGATTGTATCTTCAGTTGAGTAGTTGATATCAGTACCTGAACCACCAGTCAATGTACCTGAATCTTCCAAGTAATCTGTCGCTCCTTCAATTTGGTAGCGGATGATCGCTTGTTGCTCTAAAGGTTTATAAACATATGTAGTTGTTAACGCGGCCGGAGTAGAGGCACCACGCAAAGTTTGTTGGATACCATAAGGTTTATAACCCAAGTCAACATATGTGCCATCTACAGACTGCCATGCAAATGGAGTATCAGCGCCCGTATTCGCTTTAGTCCATACTTGTGAGCCGATGAAAATTCTTCCGTAAGGACCGGTAGTTGATGTGCCCGACCAGTTAGCAACTACGCGATATTTAGAACCATCAGCATTAGCTGGTGATTCTGCAAATACCATATATCCTTTTTCTTTATCAATAGTATGGTCTGCCCAAATTCTTGCCTCAGTATTATAATCATACGATACTCTATCCGGAGTATAACTCAAATGAGAAGTCTCAAGCAACTTGAAGAATCCACTAGTATCAAGACCCTCCCAATCTACAGTTCCAGTGTAGGTTGGATCCAATACAAAAATCTCGTGTACGTACTCAGTATTCGAGACAATTGTTCGAATTACCTTATACTGAATAGTATTTGTTGGATCCGTTGTAGAATTAACTACACCAGCCACATAAACCGTACCTACTGGATAACCACCTTGGGCAGGTTCTACTTGCTTTTCTACAAACTCATAACCTTCAAATTCACGTTGACCAGAAGATGTAACAGTTTGACCACCGATTGTTTGAAGGTTATAGGTCGCTAAAATCCGGCCATCTTCAACTTTATAAGTGGTTGTGTTAATTTGATAAACTGGAATAATTGTATTGTTATAATTTGATCCAGTTCCGTCACCTATGAATCTCAAGTTTCCATAGGTACTACCGTTGACAGCAGTTTGAGTTTCATATAGCATTTTGATATTTTCATTATCCGTATCGATTGTTTTCGGATAAGTAAATAATACACTAGAACCTGGTTCGACTGTATGTTTCTCTATTACTTGTCCATCTGCCTTACTAACCAATTCAGCCAAGATGGTGTTTTTAGTAGGATCTGAGTCCAATGAGAATCGCATATAAGCGTCAACTACAGTTCCGTTGAAAGTGGAACTATTCATATTCACGTTATATGACATTAAATCATATGAATCGAAAGTATACCAACCTGCTTCAGTTGTAGCAGTGATGCCAGTTCGAAGTGTATGTGGTTTGATACCAGCGCCATGTGGATCATCCATTGTAGGAGTCGCAGTTGTTGACGCCTCAACTAAGACACCCAAACCTTCACCCACTTGCAAGTCAGAAAAAGTATTGTTCAATACAATCTCGATAGCATCAGTTCCTAAGTACTTCCGTAATTCCACTACGAATGCTTCAACGTTTGTACGAACAGCGTCGATTTGAGCGTTAACCTCTTCAAGTGTTGCTGCTGAATCGTTCAAGACTGCAGTCGCTTCTGTTGCAGTTAATTTAGTCGCTGCAGCAGAAGCTTTCAATGCAGTGTTGTCCCTATCGGATGCAGCCACAAGACGTTCCGCTTCGTTAGCCAATACTTCAGCTTCTGAAGTTACTTGCTCAAGCACTACTTTTACTTCTTCTACAGTTGCAGGTGTTTTTACTGTTTCAGTAACTGTTGCAGTTGCAGGTGTAGTTGCTTCTTCTGTCGCTGTTGTAGTTGTGCTTGAAGTTGTCTCAAATGTTGTTACTGCTTTTTCTTCAGCTTTCTTAACAACTTTAACTGTTACAATATTTTCACCATTTTCAGTTACTTCTTGAGAAACTGTCGTTGCTTGACCAGTAGCCAATTCGTAACCTAATGGCAATTCTGTAGCTACTTCTTCAGTTGTAGTAGCTGTTGCTTCAGTTGTAGTTACAGATGTTGTCTTCACATCTGCTTTTACTAGAGTACCATCTTCCAATACATACTGAACGATGTAGTTGATGGTAGCAGGGCGTTCTGTGCTTGCAACTGTTTCTGTAGTTGAAGCTACAGTTTCTGTAGATGTGCTTGTTGCAGTCTCAGTAGCTGAAACTGAAGTTTCAGTCGTTGATGCTACTGTTGCTTCGGTAACAACTACTTCCGAACTTGCGGACGAATCCGTAGATGAAGCGACTGTCGCTGTTGTCGCTTCTGATGAAGCAACTGTCTCTTCGGCTTGTGCTACTTGTGCTCCTGCACCTAGAGCAAGTGACATACCGAGCAAGACACTGGCTGCACCAAAATGATATTTACGAATTGAGAAATGTTGTCTCATTCCGTACCAATCAAATGATTTTTTATTTGCTTTACGCATGTAAAAAATCCTCCCCAAAATTTATTTATACTTACTATAAGTAACTTTCCCTATACTAGATATAGAAAAACTACAGTAATTATCTCAGTAATTATACAATATCTTTAAATAACAAACAAATATCTTGATTTAATTTGTGAAAAAAGTTTATTTATAATTTCTTTTAAATAAATATTAAATATTATATCGTTTGCATTGCTAAATAATCGAGATTTTATACACCCTTATTTTTATGTCTAAAATCACAAAGGCTGTTTATGTAGTATATTTGTTTTCGATGGAATTAAAAAAGGAGAAATATCTCCTTAGTACTAAACAATGAAAGCGAAGTATTAAGCCAACTGCTCTCGCAAAATTGCTACCTTTTCTGAGCTCAATGAGAGGTAGGGTGCACTTCTTCATTGGTCATATTTGTCGCGAACAATCGTTGGATAAACTCTTTACGATTCGCATCAAGTGTCATATTTGCCATTGGTTCTCCCTTTCTATAATGTAAGGTTTAAGTATAGTAAAAACACTTTTAAAGTCAATTAATTACTGTACCTGTCGACATTAACATAAATATATTATTGTAATTACAACCAGGTCATCAGACAGATCAGTCAAAACGTCCGTTTCATTGTATTCAGTTTCTCGACATCTATTCATAATTTTAACCTTCGTGGGACTGAAACCGAGAAAGTTTTCAATAAATCAGAGGTCACCTTTGGATCGCTAAAAACTTTTTTTAGCTTCATTGTCCATCATTAGAATGATAGAATAACTTTTTTCTAATATTGTTCTCTGAATGCCATTATTTTGAAATGCATAACCTCACATCATTTATTTAAAAAACAGAGAAATTTCTCCTAAGTTTATTATGGCACAAGCATTCATTTTTTTGAAGTATTTAATCAAAAACCTGCTAGTCAATTAAAACTAACAGGTCTATGATTATTGATTTTCGGCTTCTCTTGCCAGACGCTCTCTTTCCAAGCGCAATTTACGATTGGGATTGAGCGTGTTAAAAAGTTCTTCCAATTTCTCAGCATTCCAAACATCTGCTGCAGAAACGAAATTTCCATCCTTATCCTTGAAGGATATCGGTTTATCGCCCATACAAACCTCCAAATTATATGAATTACTAATCCTAGTTATAAAAGGGCTGCCGTTCTAGTCTGTACACAAACTACTTCACTTCATTCATGTAGACGATACTACTTCCTTAACGGAATTAGTAAGGTTGGTAGGTAGTCCGCCATAGCGGCTACCGTACTACATCAAGTCCTTTGGGACTTAGAGGTAGTTCCAACGTTAATCCACGAACTCGAATTCAAACTTGCCGATGCGGACGGTATCGCCGTCTTTGGCTCCACGTGCACGAAGAGCTTCATCGACACCCATTCCTCGCAACTGGCGGGCGAATTTCATAACTGATTCGTCACGGTCAAAGTTGGTCATGGTAAAGAGTTTTTCTAGCTTATCACCAGATAGAATCCAGCTGGCATCATCTGAACGGCTGATATCAAATTCTGGTTCATCTGGGTTAAAGCCATAGTAAGCCTCTTCTTCTTGGAAGTCAGATTCATCATAGAGCAAGAATTCTGGCGTTTTCTCTAGCAAATCTGCTGTCGCTTCCAACAGATTTTCCAAACCTTGGTGGGCTATCCCTGAAATTGGGAAAATCTGTGGCAGT
The DNA here is from genome assembly GCF_036680365.1 of Streptococcus sp. SS-4456. NCBI lineage: Bacteria > Bacillati > Bacillota > Bacilli > Lactobacillales > Streptococcaceae > Streptococcus > Streptococcus sp. SS-4456. Next base: position 6,954 of record NZ_JAVIHI010000023.1, read on the forward strand.
TCATCAAATTCATCATAGTTAGCTGCTAATTTTTTCTTGAATTCCTTCAGATTTTCAGCTGCTTCTGGCATATCCATCTTATTAGCAACGATAATCTGCGGACGTTCCATTAGTCGAAGATTATAGGTTTCCAATTCGTTGTTGATGGCCACATAATCTTCATAAGGATCACGCCCCTCACTCGCTGACATATCTAAGACATGCAAGATAACTCGTGTCCGCTCGATGTGACGAAGGAATTGAGTTCCAAGACCAACACCTTGGCTAGCTCCTTCAATCAAACCTGGCAAGTCTGCAACTGCAAAAGATTCTCCAGATTTAGTCCGAACCATTCCCAAGTTTGGAACAATAGTTGTAAAGTGATAGGCACCGATTTTTGGCTTGGCAGCCGTAATCACGCTGAGCAGGGTTGATTTACCAACCGACGGGAAACCAACAAGACCTACATCAGCAAGAACTTTCAATTCTAATTCCAATTGGCGTTCTTCACCTGGTTCCCCATTTTCAGAAATTTCTGGTGCAGGATTTTTTGGTGTCGCAAAACGAATATTTCCACGACCACCGCGGCCTCCATGGGCAATGATAAATTCTTGACCATGCTCGACCAAGTCAGTAATAACCTTGCCAGTTTCCGCATCGCGCACAGTAGTTCCCTGAGGAACACGAACCAGCATATCCTCGGCGCCACGCCCATGCATGCCCTTGGTCATGCCTTTTTCGCCATCGTCAGCCTTAAAACGACGATTGTAACGGAAGTCCATGAGGGTGCGCAAGCCTTCATCCACGACAAAGACCACATTACCGCCTCTTCCACCGTCACCGCCCCACGGACCGCCGTTTGGGACATATTTTTCGCGGCGAAAAGCTACCATACCATCGCCACCCTTACCAGCCTTGACCGTAATCTTGGCTGTATCTAAAAACATACTCATAATTTACCTATTCTTTCCTAGAAAAAAACGCTTAGAAGCGCTTAATTCATCAATGCATTGATTGCTGGCAAAATCAGACCAGCCAAGGTTACTAGAACCATTACAATAACGATAATAATTGTCACTTTCTCAAAAAGTGTTTTTTTATGTTTTACTTCTCCAAAAGCCATGGCTTTCTCCTTATTTCAGTATAAATCAGTTCATTTTACCACAATTTTGCCCCTTTTTCAATTGTCACCTTTTGGAGCCAAACATTCCTTAACCTTCTCCGCCACCTTATACGGCACACCTGCTTCTGCGATTTCTTGCAGACTGGCTGACTGGATATTGCCAATGGATTTAAAATGCTTCATCAAAGCCTGTTTGCGTTTTGGTCCCAAACCTTCTATGCCGTCCAATTTAGATGAGAAGGAATTTTTTGACCGAACCTGACGGTGAAACTCAATAGCAAAGCGGTGAACCTCATCTTGAATCCGATGCAGGAGGAAAAATTCCTGAGAATTACGGGGCAACTCCACCACTTCCAGCGGATTTCCAAAGAGCAACTCGTGAGTCTGGTGCTTGTCATTCTTCTGCAAACCTGCAATGGGAATGGACATGCCCAACTCCTGTTCAATGACCTGTTTGGCGACATTGACCTGTCCCTGACCACCGTCAATAATAATCAAGTCAGGCGGTGTCAAATCGTCCCTCAAGACCCGACTATAACGGCGTTGTAAGACTTCCCTCATAGACGCATAATCATCTGGCCCTTCCACCGTCTTTATCTTGTACTTACGGTATTCCTTTTTATTAGGCACCCCATTTTCAAAGACCACCATGGCCGACACAGGGCTGGTCCCCATAATGTTGGAGTTATCGAAAGCCTCAATCCGCACAGGCGTCGGAATCCCCAAAAGCTGACCGATATTCTCCACCGCACCGTAGGTCTTTTCCAGATTTTTCTCCAAAAGATTAAACTTCTGCTCCAGACTAACACGGGCATTCTTGGTCGCTAGATTGATAAGTTGCTTCTTCTCGCCACGCTGAGGCTTAAGCACCTTAGTATCCACCAAAGCTTCTACGGCTTCTTGGTCAATATCCTGCGGTATCAAGACCTCCGACGGAATCAAATGTTGCTGGTCCCTGTAAAACTGACCGATATAGGTCAAAAAATCTTCGTCCGCATCATTATAGTATGGAAAAAGATTGACATTCCGCTCAATCAGTTTTCCCTGCCGAACAAAGAAAACCTGCACACACATCCAGCCCTTATCTACATAGTAGCCAAAGACATCGCGGTTTTGCAAGTCATGAGCCATCACACGTTGCTTGGTCCGCAGGGTGGAAATAGATTGCAGGACATCGCGGTATTCCGCAGCCTTTTCAAATTCCAAATTGCCAGCAGCCGCCTTCATCTTGTCCTGCACTTCCTTGACAATCTTATCATCATGACCTGTCAAGAACTGGGCCACTTCCTTGGCCATCTTGTCATAGTCAGACAGGCTGGGCAGGTCTTCCCCGTGAGCCAGACATTGCCCCAAATGATAATAAAGACAATACTTGTTCTCAGGCAATTTACACTTGCGGAAAGGATAGAGGCGCTCCAATAGTTTGAGGGTCTGGTTGGCCGCACCCACATCGGGATAGGGACCAAAATACTGACCGCCATCCTTCTTAATCTGCCGTGTAATAATTAGCCGTGGGTGGCGTTCCTTGGTAATCTTGATGAAGGGATAGGACTTGTCGTCCTTGAGCATGATATTATAGCGAGGCTTGTTTTCCTGAATCAGGTTGATTTCCAACAAGAGGGCCTCGATATTAGAATCCGTCACGATGAATTCAAAATCGGCAATTTCAGCTACTAGAGCCTCTGTCTTGGTATCATGGGCACCACGAAAATAAGACCGAACCCGATTGCGCAGGTTTTTGGCCTTGCCCACATAGATGATCTTTCCGTACTTGTTTTTATGGAGGTAACAACCCGGACTGTCCGGCAGCAACTCCAACTTGTGCTTGATTAAATCGTTCATAAAACTATTGTAACACAAGTTTATTCAATGGAACACTAGACATCTTCTCAAAAAACATTAAATTTTCTCACAATTCAATGACTTGCAATGTTATATTTTCTAACATAAAGAATTGATAGATTTTGCAAAAATTTTCAGAATATGGTATACTAGCAAAGTTATTTTATATAGAAGGAGTATGAAAATGAAGAAAAGACTATTTTTGTTATTGGCAAGCATACTGCCGATATTCTTTATTTTTACAGGCGTAAAGGCTGACGATACTATTGATATTGTTTTCGATAATGCCTACGCACCATTTGAGTTTAAAGACTCAGACCAAGTTTACAAAGGATTAGATGTTGATATCATCAACGAAGTAGCTCAACGCTCTGGTTGGACTATGAATCAGTCTTTCCCAGGCTTCGATGCTGCCGTTAACGCTGTTCAAGCCGGTTCTGCCGATGCCCTTATGGCAGGTACAACCATTACAGAGGCTCGCAAGAAAGTCTTTACTTTCTCTGATCCTTACTTCGATACAAAAATCGTTATTGCTACAACCAAGTCAAACACGATTTCTAAATACGAAGACCTAAACGGCAAAACAGTTGGTGTAAAAAATGGTACTGCTGCCCAAGCCTTTCTTGAAGAAAACAAAGAAAAGTACGGCTATACTCTTAAAACCTTTGATACAGGCGATTTGATGTACAACAGCCTTTCAGCTGGTGCTGTTGATGCAGTTATGGACGATGAAGCAGTTATCCAATATGCCATCCAACAAGGTCAAGACCTTAGCATCGACATCGCTGGTGAAGCTATCGGTTCCTTTGGTTTCTCTGTTAAAAAAGGCAGCCAATATGAGTACCTTGTAGAAGATTTTAACAAGGCACTTGCAGCCATGAAAGAAGATGGTACATATGAAACAATCATGAACAAGTGGTTGGGAACAACAACTGCTTCTGCTGAAACAACTGACTACTCTTCACGCCTTAGCTTGACTGGTAGTGCTACTGCAAAAGCAACGCCTGTAAAAGCAAGCTACACCATTGTAGCGGATTCCTCATTTGCCCCATTTGAATACCAAGACGAAACTGGTAAATATGTCGGCATCGACATGGAATTGATTAAGGCAATTGCAGAAAACCAAGGCTTTACTATTACCATCCAAAACCCTGGCTTTGATGCAGCCTTGAACGCTGTACAAGCTGGACAAGCTGATGCGGTTATCGCTGGTATGTCTATCACAGACGCTCGTAAAGAGATTTTTGATTTCTCAGATGCCTATTATTCATCAAATATTCTTCTTGCCGTTAAAAATGGTAGCGATATTACTTCCTACGAAGGCTTGAAAGGCAAAACTGTCGGTGCTAAAAATGGTACTGCTTCATACACATTCTTAGAGAGCAACAAAGATAAGTACGGTTATACTCTCAAAGCCTTTGATGAAGCTTCTGGTATGTATGACAGCTTGAATTCAGGTTCTATTGATGCCCTAATGGATGACGAAGCTGTGCTTCTTTACGCTATCCAACAAGGTCGCGACTTTGCAACTCCAATCCCTGGTGAAAAATCTGGCGAGTATGGTTTCGCTGTTAAAAAAGGTACAAACCCAGAGTTGATTGAAATGTTCAACAACGGTATGGCTGCTCTTGTCCAATCTGGTAAGTACGATGAAATTCTTAACAAGTACTTCAATTCTACTGAGGAAACAAGCTCTACTACATCTACTGTTGATGAAACAACCATTGCTGGTCTTTTGAAAAACAACTACGGTCAGTTACTCTCTGGTCTTGGTATCACAATCGGTCTTGCACTTCTTTCATTTGCAATCGCTATTGTTATTGGTATTATCTTCGGTATGTTCGCGGTTAGTCCAATCAAAGCCCTCCGTGTTACTGCATCTGTGTTCGTTGATGTGGTTCGTGGTATTCCTTTGATGATTGTAGCTGCCTTCATCTTCTGGGGTATTCCTAACTTAATCGAATCTATCACAGGTCAGCAATCTCCAATCAACGACTTCGTTGCTGGTACCATTGCCCTGTCCCTTAACTCTGGTGCTTATATCGCTGAGATTGTTCGCGGTGGTATTCAAGCCGTTCCTGCTGGTCAAATGGAAGCCTCACGCAGTTTGGGTATTTCCTACGGAACAACCATGCGCAAGATTATCTTGCCACAGGCTGGTAAAATCATGTTGCCAAACTTCATTAACCAATTCGTTATCACTTTGAAAGATACAACTATCATCTCTGCGATTGGTTTGGTGGAGCTCTTCCAAGCAGGTAAAATCATTATTGCTCGTAACTATCAGTCCTTCCGTATGTATGCAATCCTTGCCATTATCTACTTGGTAGTTATCACTCTCTTGACGCGCTTGGCTCGTAATCTTGAAAAAGGAGGCAAATAATGGCTCAATTGAAAATTAACGTCCATGACTTGCACAAGTATTATGGAAAAAACGAAGTATTGAAAGGTATTACTGCTAAGTTCTATGAAGGCGATGTTGTTTGTATCATCGGTCCTTCTGGTTCAGGTAAATCAACCTTCCTTCGTACCATGAACTTGCTTGAAACCATCACAAGTGGTCAAGTGACAGTGGATGGCTACGATTTGACAGATCCTAAGACAGATGTTGATGCTTTCCGTGCCAATGTCGGCATGGTATTCCAGCACTTCAACCTCTTCCCACACATGACTGTCCTTGATAATATTACTTTTGCTCCTATCGAACACAAGTTGATGGATAAGGCAGAAGCTGAAAAAGTTGGCATGGAATTGTTGGAAAAAGTTGGTTTGGCAGACAAGCGTGACGCCATGCCTGATAGCCTATCTGGTGGTCAAAAACAACGTGTTGCTATCGCTCGTGCCTTGGCTATGAACCCAGACATCATGCTCTTTGACGAACCAACTTCTGCCCTTGACCCTGAAATGGTTGGCGATGTTCTCAACGTTATGAAAGACTTGGCAGAACAAGGTATGACCATGTTGATTGTAACCCACGAGATGGGCTTCGCCCGCAAGGTTGCTAACCGCGTTATCTTTACTGATGGCGGTGAATTCCTTGAAGATGGTACTCCAGAGCAAATCTTTGATAACCCACAACACCCACGTTTGAAAGACTTCCTAGATAAAGTCTTGAATGTGTAAAATTGAAAAGCCTTGACACAAGTCAAGGTTTTTTTTGCATCTCACAATGATTTATAAATTCTTTTTATAGGACCAACCTTTCTTTTTCTTTTCAACAGCTTCAAAGCCACATTTCTCAAATAGTTTACGGGAGCCCGTATTCCAGTCATATATTTCTTCGACAAGTATTTCCTCAAGCCCCACTTCCCTTGCACGCTCGATCATTCGTTGCAATACCTTGGTTCCTATTCCCTTTTTCCAATACCGCTTATCTCCAATGGCAATGGCAAAATCATCTGTAAACAGCGTCACATCACCAATTGGGATAAACTGATTGTCTTCAAAAATTTCAATAAAGTAACATTCGCCATTCGTTGACAAGTACTCATACATACGATTGAGCAAGTCTGCACTATAAACTTCCTCATCCCCGTCAATGAGCCAGACCAATTCCAAATCTTGATGCCATATCAAAGCAAAATCATGAACCCCATCATATCTACGAAGCCGAATCTGATTGTCAATTTCTAATACTGCCGCCTGCTCTACTCCTTCGATTGCCATGAATATCTCCTTACTAGTTCATCTCGGTAGGTCAATTTTATCACAAATCTGAATAGATGAGAATAGCCATTCCTATTCATCTAGTAATGCAAACATCAAAAGAAGCCTCATTTCGAGGCTTCTTGTTTTATAAAAACAATCCAACTAAAGCCGTAATGATTCCGTAGATAAACATAGGTACGGCAGTTTTCTGCATGATAAATCCTTCTTGACGACGCACTCCGGAAACGGATGAGGCCGCAATGATATTGTTGACACAGGTCATATTCCCCATGGCTCCACCAACTGACTGCATGGCCAAAATGCTAGTCATATTCAGACCCGTTTGCGTGGCGATGGATTGTTGAACGCCTCCAAAAATGAGATTGGAAATTGTCGCAGAACCCGAGAAGAAGGCACCAATGGCACCTAGATAGGAAGCGAAGAGACCCCAATATGGACCAGTTGCTGCTGCCAAGGACATGCCGATAATGGATACCATAGACTGTTCACCATTAAGTAGCATGAATTTTACCATGGTCACACCACCTAGAAGGGCAATGAAGGGTTCCGACACTTGTTTGGCGGTTTGCCCAATCATCTTCCATACTTGACCTTTCATACTCGGATAGAGGCTGGATAGGGTCAACACAATGAGGAAGAAAGGAATGAATGCTGGCGCGTAAAGCAATTCATAAGATTCTGTCGAGCTAGTACCAAATACATTGGCTAATGTGAATTTCAAAGCCTTTGTAATTTCTAGCTTAGCAAAGCCAATATCTGTACTTAAAAGCAGGGCATCCGTTCTCATCAGGCCTTTAATCCCTAGCTGAGGAACACGGGTTATCACCAGTATCAAAACCAAGCAAATCAAGGGAAGAGTAGCCATAAAGAGTTCTTTAGCTGTTACTTGTTCCACAAAATTTTTCTTGTTTTCGACCGAATTTAAGCCAATCTGTTTTTTGGCTAACCAGATTGAAATAAGAAAACCGATTGCTCCTCCCAAAAGAGATGGGAATTCATAGTTGATAGTGGCCAAAAGGGTCATGGGCAGGGCGCAAGCAAAGACTGTCAAATAAATATAGAGGAGATTGGCCTTGATTTGTGACCAAGAAAAGACATAACGAAGGGCAATCAAGGGAATGAGCAAGCCTGCGGTTAAATGAATTAGAGCTGCCTTTAAGCCTAGCTCTCCAATCTGCTGACCGGTCAAACCTAAAGAACCAAATCCAAACCAAGTCGGCGTACCGACAGCACCAAAAGATACAGGAATCGAATTAAAAATCAATACTGCTAGCACAACCTTGATGGGTTCAAATCCCAAAGCAATCAAGATGGGGGCTGCAATTGCTGCGGGAGTTCCAAAACCAGATGCCCCTTCAATCATGAAGGCGAATGCATAACCGATAATCATCATCTGAGCAACAGGATTGGGCGTCAAACTAGACATCCATCTGTTGATGATAGCTTGGTTTCCTGTTTTTCGTTGAAAGTTATTAAATAGCACTGCTCCCATAATCACTGTTATCGGCGTTAGGGTAGCCCAAAAACCTGTGACCAAGCCTGAATTTAACAAGGCAAAATCCGTCTTAAAATACACCAACAAAATCAAATAAACCAAGCCTGCAATCGCTGGCAAGGCATAACTGGCTGCCAAACGCATCTTGATCATCAAAAATATCAAGAGAACAATTGGAAAAACACTCAATAAAATATCCATAACATTTTTCATTTCCTTATTTTTTAGCTATTGCTTTAGAGTTCTGTCTAAACACAGCTTCTCTTATTATAACCTAAGCCTAGCCAAAAATACGATCGTTTGCTCTCCTGATGAAAGAAAATTCATTTTTTCTTCATTCTTCGATAAGTTTTCCGTACAAAAACAGTATATTGACAAGTTTTTATCGATATGCTATACTAAAACAAATGTAGCAAGCGAGGTAAGGAGAAATGGACAATAAGAAGTAAACTCAAACTAAGTTCTATGCTTATTTAGTAGTTTTCTTGCGTCCATTTTTCTGTTTCTCTGTTCCATGAATAGGGTCTTTTTGAGCAGATTTCGACACACTACTAAATAGGTAGTGTGTTTTTTATTGTAAAGGAGGCCTTATGCTACTAAGCACTCAACATTTATCTCTCGACCATCAAAAAGATTTAAGGACCTTGGTTCAGGACCTAAACCTCATTGTCAACCCTGGCGATAAAATAGCCATCATCGGGGAAGAAGGAAATGGCAAATCCAGTCTACTACTCACCTTGATGGATGCAGCTCTTGTCACAGACTACCTACTTCTATCAGGCAATATTCAACGAAATTTTTGCTCACCAGTCTATATTCCCCAAAGTCTTCCACTGGAAATAGCAGAGCTAACCTTGAACGACTACTTCTTTGGAGATATGGACAGTGATATTGATTACGGTCTACTCTACCTCTATGCTGACCAGCTCCAGTTTGACAGCGAGCGATTCGCCAGTCAACAATTGATTGGAAGCCTGTCAGGTGGAGAAAAGCTAAAAATTCAGTTAATCAAATCTCTAGCAACTCCATCTGATATTATTTTTCTGGATGAGCCGTCCAATGACTTGGATTTAGATACCTTACTTTGGCTTGAAAACTATATCATCACGAGCCCAAAGACCATCCTATTTGTTTCCCACGATGAAGACTTTCTTAGCAGAACAGCTACAAAAATCATTCACCTAGAATCTGTTAAGAAGAAAACACTTGCTCAAACCAAGGTTGAAGAACTGGACTACCAGGATTACGCATTGAAGCGCCATCAAGCTTATCAGAAGCAGGTCCAGCAAGCTCGGAATGATAAAAAAGAATTTGACAAGGCTATGAACAAGCACCTACGTCAAAAATCACAGGTTCGTCATACCTTGCTCAACACCCATGATGCCACACTAGGACGGCTCATAGCCAAGAAAATGAAAAATGTTCTCTCACGTGAAAAACGCTATGAAAAAATGAGGGAAAACCTCACACAAGTTCCTTTTCATGAAGATGCCATTTCCCTCTTCTTCTCAGACATTTCACCACTAGCAGCTAGAAAGCAAGTACTCCACTTAGAAAACTTTCAATTAAAGGTTGACGAACGACAATTAGTTAGCAATATCCATTTCAACATAAATGGACAAGAGAAAATTGGCATCATAGGACAAAATGGAGTTGGTAAATCCAGTTTTCTAAAGCTAATCTATCAAGAACTCAGGCAACGAGCAGATATAAACTTGGGATACATGCCCCAGCGCTATTCAGAAGTCCTTGATGAGTCTAAAACTCCACTTAATTTTTTATTAGAAAACGGCAATCGTGAGCAGGAACAACTAATCTTGACACATCTAGCCAGTCTTCAGTTTACACGCCAAGAAGTTCATCACAGGATCTGTGAACTTTCAGGGGGACAAAAAGCCAAGTTACTCTTGTTAAAAATGGTTCTTGAACAAGCCAATTTTCTCTTATTAGATGAACCCAGTCGAAACTTCTCTCCGACTTCTCAGCCATATATTCGTCAACTATTTGCCGATTATCCAGGTGGCTTAGTATGCGTATCACACGACAGACGCTTTTTGAAAGAAGTTTGTCAAAGAATCTATCGACTAACTGAGAATGGACTGGAAGAATTAGAGCATCTAGTATAAAATAGTCATTTGAATTAGCTTTGATACATCGCCACTTTCGGCTTGCAGTACTCTACGGAAGTGACTTGCTTCGCATGTCTTATTTCAAACCTCGAACAGCCTCTAGGCTGTTCTAACTACCTGCACCTCAGTTCCTTTTCTGAAAGCTCTTCATTCGACTATGAAAAAAGGAAATTGGGCTATCCAATTTCCTTTTCTAATGATATTTCAGATGTATTCGCCTTACAGCTTATAGTTTATCGAGAGCAAGTTGCAAATCCTCAATTAAATCATTGACATTTTCTAGTCCGATAGAAAGACGGATTTGATTTGGTGTCACACCTGCTGCAATTTGGTCTGCTGGTGCTAATTGAGCGTGGGTGGTTGTAGCTGGATGAACTACCAATGATTTAGCATCTGCAACGTTTGCTAGATTAGAAAAGATTTCTAAACTATCAATAACCTTACGCGCCTCTTCCGCTCCGCCTTTTACTTGGAAAGAGAAAATAGATCCAACACCTTTAGGCAGGTATTTATCCGCCAAAGCCTTATAAGGACTATCTGGAAGTGATGGATAATTGACCGACTCAACATTAGGGTGATTGAGTAAGAAATCTACAATTTTTTCAGCATTAGATACATGACGCTCTACTCGGAGAGACAAGGTTTCTAACCCTTGCAAAAGCAAGAAGGCGTTGAATGGAGAAAGGGCAGCACCTGTATCACGAAGTAATTGTACACGAACTGCTACAATAAATGCAGCTGCACCAATATCACGAGTATAACTAATGTTATGATAGCTTGGATCTTCTTCAACAAATTGCGGAAACTTACCAGATGACGCCCAGTCAAATTGGCCGCTATCGACAATCACACCACCAATGGTCGTCCCATGGCCACCGATAAACTTGGTTGCAGAATGAACTGCGATATCAACACCATGAGAAAATACATTAATCAAATATGGAGTTGCGAAGGTATTATCAGATACTAGCGGAATGTGGTGGTTGTGTGCAATTTCTGCCAACTTTTCAAGATCAGGAATATTGATAACAGGATTTCCCAAGGTTTCAATAAATATCAGTTTTGTATTATCTTTAATGGTAGCTTCTACTGCTTCAAAGTCATCAATATCTACAAAGCTTGTTGTAATACCATAGCGAGGAAGGGTTTCTTTGAATAGGTTAAAAGTCCCACCATAGAGTGTCGTTGCCGCCACAATGTGATCACCAGCATGTGCTAGCGCTAGAATAGTGTAGGTGATAGCTGCCATCCCTGAAGAAGTCGCTAAAGCACCGATTCCTCCTTCTAAAGCTGCTACACGATTCTCAAAAGTAGCAACTGTAGGGTTGGTGATACGAGTATAGATATTGCCTAGTTTACGTAAAGCAAATAAGTCCTCTGCTTCTTGTGCATCATCAAAAACATAAGAAGTAGTTTGGTAAATTGGTACAGCACGTGATTTTGAAGCAGGATCAACCTCTTGTCCTGCATGCAATTGAAGGGTTTCAAACAAAAATTCTCTAGTCATAGTGATAGCTCCTTTAGGCTTTTTCTGTATTCTACCTTATTTTTTCCATCTTGACTAATACTTTTTCTATGCAAAAAGGTATAGTTATTAGCTATATCTGTTACCACTTAAGAATAACTTTTGTCTGATAAATAGAAATAACACTCTATATTACCACCAACTGCTTTAAGATGATACCAACCGCTATAAAACTTACATTCGTTCGCGCAACTTTTCAACGAAGAGATAGGCTGCTGGGCAGATAAGAGTATTTTTTATTGTTAGATTGTTGATTTGGTATATCTTCTTCCGATCAGTATGTGGAAATTCTCGGCAGGCCTTAGGACGAGCATCATAGATGCTACAGAGATTATCACCTCCAAGGAAGGGACAGGGCATGGATTGAAAAACCTTATCGCCATCCTCATCCACGCGCAAATACATATCCTCAAAAACAGGTAATTTCATGCGCAAATGTTTAGCAATTCGAGTAATGTCAGCTTCTGTAAAAAGCGGTCCCAAGGTCTTGCAGCAATTGGCACACTCTGTGCAGTCAATTTCCGAAAAAACTTCCGCATGGATATCTTGAACAATTCTGTCCAGATTTTTTGGTGCTTTCTTCTTGAGGTTGGCTAGAAATTTTCGATGTTCTCCCTGTTTCTGCTGGGCTAGTTGCTTGTATTTTTCGATATCTACAGTCATAAACTCTCCTTTTCGACCTCTATTATACCACAAACAAACTTTTCAGCTCTGCTATTTTTCAAAAGGCTTATGGGGCGAAAATCCTGCGGGAAACTTCAGCCACGGGCAGACCGATGATGGTATGAATATCCCCAGAAATGCTCGCCACAAAGCGTGGATCCAGCTCTTGAATACCGTAGGCCCCTGCCTTATCGAGTGGCTGTTTTTCATGAATATAAGCTTGGATGTCTTCCTCAAGGGCTGGATAATAGTCAACAAAATCAATCTGTGCAACCGTATAAAAAACATCTAACGACTGAGAACTTCGAAGACAAACAGAGGTCACTACATAATGGCTCTTGCCAAAATAGGAATGAAGCATGGATTCCGCCTCATCCAAATCCCGAGGTTTGTTGAAAATCTGTCCGTCTGCCACCACAATCGTATCAGCCGATATGTATAAATGTCCTGGTTCTAGTTCCATATCCGACTTAGCCTTGGAAATTTCACAGCATGTTTTTGCTGCTCGGGTAAGAAAATCATCAGTAGAAAATTCTTTCATAAAGTGTTCTTCTATGGCACGCTCATCCACTTCGACTGATGCGATTTGTGGTTGTAAAAATCCTAATAATTGTTTACGACGTGGGGAGTTGCTAAGTAGAATGTAAGAACTAATCTGCTCACGACTCCCTTCTTTTTGATAGTTAAATACAGTTTGCATATTTCCTCCAGTCAAAAACAGAGTCCTAAGACTCTGTTAAAGAAATCATATTAGTTTACTTTACGACGTCGAACAGACACTGCAAGTCCAGCAAGACCAAGGCCAAATAGACTAAGTGCTAGGCTTGATTGGTCACCGGTATTTGGCAGGCTAACTGCTGAGCGAGTAGCTGTTTTAGAAGTAGCAACTGGAGTACTGCTAGACAAGGCTGGTTTAACAGCTGGTTTAGCAACAGGTGCTTGATGTCCTTCTGTCACAGGTGTCTGTGTTTGACCACCAGTTTGTGCATCTTTTTGTGTAGATGGAGCCGTTGGGTTATCCACTGGTTTAACAAGTGTTTCTGGATTTGACTTAGCATCGGTTGGGTCAGTTTCTGCCAATACTTCAATATAGTCTGGGTAGTTATCACCATCTGTATCTAAAGTTGAGTTCACAGAAACTAAACGAGAGTTTGGATTCACTTCCTCATATACTGACAAATCAGCTGTTTTTAGGTAGTCTGCGAATACACTATCCATTGAAGGACCTTCTTCACGGGCTCCACCAAGCATAGTGTAGCCATCACCACCAGCTGCTAAGAAATCATTGGTTGCTAGGTAATAGGTTTTAGCAGGATCCAACTCTTCGTAGAGGCCTGTTTCTGGATTGAGAATACCAATCAAGAGAACACGTTGATCGGCTGGTAGGGTTGTATCATAGAATACTTGGGCACCTGAGATGTGCAAGAAACCACCACTTGCTTCCAAGAGTGGAAGTCCATTTTCATCCAATACAGGAGCGCCTGTTTCCTTATCAGCCTGCAAGGTTGCAGATAAGGACTTGGCAAACATATCTGCAATCTGTTGACCAGTTACAGTAATTTGAGAAATGATGTTACCGAATGGCAAGACAGCAATAATATCACCTTTTGTGACAGGCTGGTCTTTAGCAATGGTTGCACGAATACCACCGCCGTTTGTCACAGCAAGGCTAGTTTTATTAGAGAAACCTGTTTGACCATAAGCGTAAATGGCATCTGTCACCGCATTCCCCAAGTTTGTTTCACGGACACGGACGTTTGAACGTTCACCGTTCAATTCAACTGGATTGTTGGCAATAACAACTTGTGCATTTTCAGCTTCGTACTTGGCTTTGATTTCAGCCACAAGCGCCTCAATTTTTGCATTTGGTGTCACATTCTTAGCATCGGCAGCAGAAATCAGACCTGCTTCAGCTAGCAACTGATTTGATTTCAAGGTTACCTTACCAATGTTGTTCAAGTATGAACCTGTTTGGTTGTAGGTAACATTATTTCCATAGGTTGTTGACTCAACTGTATGAGAATGTCCGTCGATAACAATAACACGTTTACCAGCCAACTTGCTATTTTCAGAAAGGGCTTGAGCCAGTGTTGAACCTCTCCATTCAACAGGAGTTGTTGTATCGACACCCAAGTGAGCAAGGATGATATAGTTGTTATAAACTCGGTTATCAGCTAAGGCACGTGCTTCTACTTCGTCAATGACCTTGTTTACCTCAGTGATTGGATCCGCAAAAGTAACGCCTTCAACGTTTTTAGGGTGTGTCTTCGTAGCTGTTTCAGGTGTTGTCACTCCGATCACGACAAACTCATCACCAACTACAGTTGGAGTTTTATCAACAATGGTTGAAGCTTCAAAAACACGAACTCCATCAACATAAGTATTGGCACTTAAAAGTGGGAAATTCAAGGTTTCTTTGTACTTGATAGCCTGTTCCATACCAAAGTCAAATTCATGGTTACCAACAGCCATAGCATCGTATCCAACCTCATTCATGATATTGGCACGATCTTCACCCTTGGTCGAGTTAGAAATTGGCAAACCTTGGAAGGCATCGCCAGCGTCTACAACGATGGTATTTTCAACTTTTGAACGTTCTTCTTCAATGACTGCCGCAGCCTTAGCGTCACCGATGACATTCTTTTCTTCAAGAATGCGACCGTGTACATCATTAGTATGAATAATGACTGCTTCTACAGTTTCTTCTAAAGCAGTTGGAGCTGATGTTGTTTCAGAAGCAGTAGTTTCTGCTACAGTCGCATCTTGTACTGTTGAAGTTGTTGTCTCTGTTGTTGGAGTCGTTTCAGCAGCTTGAACCTGTTGAGCCAAGACGAATGGTGCTAACAAGAGCGTAGACATAACTGGCAATAAGAAATCTTTCTTTTTCATAAATTGACCTTTCTTGTACTAAATTTACAAGTCTATTATACACTTATTTAATAAAAATAGAAACATTAAAATCGCTTACACATAACTTTCGTTCAGAAAAAGCGAATTAGTTACCCAATCCGCTTACTTCTTATTTCTCAAAAACAATCTTGCCATCCGATATTGTAAAACGAACCTTGCCCTTCAATCGATCACCAACAAATGGAGAATTAGCTGATTTGGAAGCAAAATCTGCTGTGACCAAACGGTCTGCGTTTGGGTCAAAAATGACCAAGTCGGCAGGTCCATTTTCTGCAAGATAACCAGCATCAAGACCATAGAGCTTGGCAGAGTTAATGGTCATTTTCTCAAGTAATTGCATGAGACTTAGGTGCCCATCTTCTACCAAGTGAGTTAGACCGAGTGAAAGCGATGTTTCTAAACCTGTCATTCCTGACGGTGCTTGAGTGACGTCCTCTACATTTTTCTCATCAGCATGATGAGGAGCATGGTCTGTTGCAATGACGGTAATGACGCCTGATTTCAAACCTTCTATCACTGCCAACCGATCGCTTTCTAAACGTAGGGGCGGGTTCATCTTTGCATTGGCACCTTTGGTCAAAAGTAAGTCCTCAGTCCGTGAAAAATGTTGTGGTGCTACTTCTGCTGTTACCTTGGCTCCAAGACCTTGAGCAAATTCTACAACCTTGACTGACTCGGCTTTAGACAAGTGCTGGATATGGACACGCGCCCCCGTTTCATAGGCAATCATGACATCACGCGCAACCATGCTATATTCAGCCACACCAGTCGCACCACAAACATGAAAATGTTTTTCAGCTACTTGCTCGTTCAGTCCCAAGACACCATTCAGGTCAGGGTCTTCTTCATGCAGACTGATGAGGCAGTCGTGAGCTTTGGCTAATTTCATAGCCTTTCTCACCACGCCAGCATTTGTCAAAGGAATACCGTCGTCCGAAAAGGCCACCGCTCCCGCCTCTAGCAAAGCAGGAAAATCAGTCAGGTTTTGCCCATCGAATTGATTGGTGATGGTTGCCACGCTATAAATGTGGATGGCTTCTTTTTTGGCAGACTCTAATACTTCTTTAAGAGTTTCGACAGTCGAAATCGTCGGATTGGTGTTGGCCATCATGACCACAGAGGTAAAGCCTCCAGCCGCCGCTGCCAATGCTCCGGTATGGATATCTTCCTTGTGGGTCTGACCTGGCTCACGGAAATGCACATGTACATCGACTAAACCCGGCGCAACCACCAGGTCTGTCGCATCAATGACTTGCTCAACATTGTCAGAAATCACATCAGCAATCTTGACGATTTTCTTGCCATCAATCAAGATATCGCATACTTTATCTAGACCAGAGAGAGGATCTACGACACGACCATTTTTTATTAGTAACATTTACAATCTCCTTTTGTAGCCAACTTCATCTAACGTAGCCAGTCAATTTCTGAACTTCCCTTTGAACCTAAATAGGCATTTGCCTGTGAGAAGGGCTTACTTCCGAAAAATCCTCGGTAGGCTGAAAGAGGACTTGGATGAGCAGATTCGATAACCAGATGGTTGGGATTAGTAATTAAGGTCTTTTTCTTGCGAGCATAAGCTCCCCAAAGAATATAGACAACAGGCTGGTCTAAGCTATTGACAACCTTAATAACAGCATCTGTAAAAGGCTCCCAGATTTGCCCTGCATGCCCATTGGCCTGGCCAGCTGGAACAGTCAAACAAGCATTGAGCAAAAGAACCCCCTCTTCCGCCCATGCTGTCAAATCATGGTCCTGCTTCACCCCGATATCATCCGACAATTCCTTTAGAATATTTTGGAGCGATGGCGGAGCTGGTACCGAGTTTGGCACAGAGAAGGACAAGCCCTGAGCTTGACCAGGTCCGTGATAAGGATCCTGTCCCAAAATAACCACCTTGACCTTTTCCAATTCCGTCGTCTGAATAGCCGTAAATACCTTCTCACGAGGCGGGTAAACTGTCCCACTTGCATAAACTTGGTCCAAAAACTGATTGATTTTGCCGAAATAATGTTCGGGCAACTGTTCCTTAATCAATTCATGCCAGACTGAATGTTCCATACACAACTCCTAGTTAGAACTTTTTTCTTTGACAATATACACTGGGCGTTTCTTGGTTTCCAAGAAAACTTTTGCCAAATATTTACCAAGAATACCGATAGTCATCAATTGCAAACCACCTAAAAATAGGATGATACAAATAGTCGACGGCCAGCCAATTGTAGGATCTCCGAACACCAAGGTTTTAACCACTACAATCACCATCATGACCAAGGACAACAAGAAGGTGAAAAATCCTGTATAGGAAGCAATATTAAGCGGTGTATCTGAAAAATTGATAATCCCTTCAATCGAGTAGGAAAGTAATTTCCAGAATGACCAACTTGTTTGACCAGCCACGCGCTCAACATTCTTGTATGGAAGATACTCAGTTTCAAAACCTACCCAGGCAAAAATTCCCTTTGAAAAGCGATTGTATTCAGAAACTGACAAAATGGCATCCACCATGTGGCGACGCATAAGACGAAAATCACGCGCACCATCTACTACCTCGACCTGGCTAATCTTATTCATCAATTTATAAAATAATTTTGCAAAAAAGCTACGAATTGGTGGCTCGCCATCTCGACTGACACGACGGGTTCCCACACAGTCCAAGTCTGCATTAGCTTCAAGCATGGCCTTCATCTCTATCAACATCTCAGGCGGATCCTGTAAATCAACATCCATAACGGTCACTAAGTCGCCTGTAGCGGCCTGCAAGCCTGCGTAGAGGGCAGCTTCCTTTCCAAAATTTCTTGAAAATGATAGGTAGCGAACAGCTTGGTCTTGACCAGACAACTGACGCAAGGCTTTTAAAGTGCCATCCTTGGAACCATCATTAACAAAAATATATTCAAATTTTTCCCCCATTTCCTTACGAACCTTTTCCATAGCCTCGTAAAAATAGGGAATTGCCTCTTCTTCATTAAAACAAGGCACGATAACTGAAATCATGTATTTCTCCTCATACGGTCAATTTGTATGTCAAACATACTTAGAAACCATTATACCATTTTAGAAGATAAGTTCCCAGAAATCGTGCGTTGAACATGACTACTTAATCTTCTAACCAAGTCGCTGGGTTTTGGCGGAATTTCTTGAGCAAGGTCAAGCCATCAGCGTTGATATAGCCCTGTACTTTTGCGACCTTGATGAGTTCAGAGTAATTGCTGAGCGTTACCAATTTGACGCCAGCATTATCAAAATTACGCTCTGCTTTTGGTAACTCGTAAGTGAAAATGGCCACCACACCGATAACATCTGCTCCTTCACGCTCAGCCGCTGCTACGGCATCCAGTACAGAACCACCTGTTGAAATCAAATCTTCGATGACCACCATTTTTTGTCCCTTGACAATGCGACCTTCTAACTGATTGCCAACCCCATGTTCTTTTGGTTTGCTACGAATATAGGCAAAGGGCAAATTCATACGGTCTGCAATGATAGCCCCGTGTGGGATACCTGCTGTCGCAGTCCCTGCAATAACTTCGACTTCTGGAAATTCTTCTTCGATACGCTGAACAAAGCCATCTTCAATCAAGTTCCGTGTTTCAGGATAAGAAAGGGTAATGCGGTTGTCTGTATAAATCGGAGATTTGATACCTGATGCCCATGTAAATGGCTTTTCTGGACGCAGATGAACTGCCTTAATATCCAATAAGTGTGAAGCGATTTCTGTTGCTAATGTCATAATAGACCTCCTTCTAAATGCGTACTATTCCAACATGACCATCCCGCCGAATAGCCAGTCACTCCTAAAGTATTGGTTCAATCTATGAACCCTACAAAAACTATATTTATCCCTGTTGAATTCTTACAGACTTCTCCTAGTCCACCATTTCAATCCATGAATCAAAATACTGTTCAATGAAATTGATTTTCTCTTTTATTTCTGTCACGGTAAGTTTTTCATCAAGACCTGTCAGAACCCATTTATCCTCAACATCATCTCTTCGATGGATAATCGCGACCAATTTCCCCTCGAAGGATGTCAAGGGCTGCCGAACAGCTTTGGAAATGATATAAGCATCTTGCTCTTCACCATCTCCAGCCAATTGATTTGGAACATAGCCGTAATTGATGGGGTACAGGTTGCCAAATTTATCAATATACCCTATAGGTCTATCAATTAGAACCTGATAAACCTTATTCACGATTCCACTCTTCCTTAATAGCCAAATAGGCCTGGTAAGGATGGTCAACTCTTGTAATAGGACGACCAACCACGATATAGTCACTACCGATGCGTGCCACCTCAGTTGGTGTCATCACTCGTTTTTGATCACCTACATCGCCACCAGCTGGCCGAATCCCTGGTGTCAAGCAGACAAATTCAGAACTCGTAGCACCTTTAATCAACGCCACTTCATGGGCAGAACAAACGACTCCGTCAAGACCAGCTTGTGCCGCCTTTTGAGCATAGTGAACAACCGCATCCTGCAAACTGGTCTGGATATTTTGGTCGCTTCGCATTTGCTCTTCGGAAGTAGAGGTCAGCTGAGTGACTGCGATTAAGACAGCATCCGCCCCCAATCCCCTTCGTGCTGCCCGCATCATTTCCACTCCGCCAGCTGCATGGACATTGGTCATATCCACACCCAACTTTGCCAACACCCTCATAGCAGACTCGACGGTATTTGGAATGTCGTGCAATTTTAAATCTAGGAAAATACTGTGTCCGCAGTCTTTTAGATAAGAAATAATGCTTGGACCTTCCGCATAGTAGAGTTCCATTCCCACTTTCACATAAAGCTTTTCCTGAGTTGGAAACTCGTTTAGCAAAGCTTCCACCTCTTTTCTTCCTGCAAAATCCAAGGCGATAATTGGACGTTTCTCTTTCATAAATTCCTTTCCAAATCGACACAAAAACCCTGCCAGATTGGACAGGGAGGTAGACGAAATCAGCCTGAAAATCAACTTTCAAGCTATATTATGCTACCTTTTTAGCCTCTCTGGACTTGGTTAAAGGACGATGTTACTCTAATAATACTATTTTATTTTATCTTTGTCAACGCTTACTCAAGCTTTCTCTTACTTCTTGGCGTAATTTTTCTAGGGTGTCAATCCCATAAACATCCATGCGTTCGGGTAAATCCTTGATAATGGTTGGACAGGCAAATGGGTCTGTAAAGTTGGCAGTGCCAACCCCAATGGCTGAAGCTCCTGCAATCATCATCTCTAAAGCCTTGTCAGCCGAATCCACACCCCCCATGCCAATGATCGGAAGCTTGGTCATTTGTGCCACCTGACGAATGAGTTTAAGGGCAACTGGAAAGACCGCTGGACCCGACATACCACCTGTCCCATTTGCAATGATTGGCTGGCGTGTTTTGAGATTAAATCGCATACCAACCAAGGTGTTTATCATGGTCAAGCCAGTCGCTCCAGCATCCTCTGCAGCCTTGGCCAAGAGGGTGATGTCTGCCACACTCGGTGTCAGCTTAACGTAAACAGGTACAGATGAAGCTTCTACAGCTGCTTTTACAGCTTGGTAAGCCAATTCAGGCACCTGACCAATCAGCAATCCATTGTTGCCATGGTCCACATTTGGACAGGAAATATTTAGTTCGATGGCTTTTACATTTGGAGCTTGTGAAATTTTCCCTGACACATAGGCATATTCTTCATTGGAAAAACCTGCCACATTGGCAATAATTGGCAAGTCTGGGAAATGTTGCTCTAACCAGGGTAGTTTTTCGGATAAGACCGCCTCAACACCCGGATTTTGAAGTCCAATGGCATTGAGCATACCTGCCGGCGTTTCAGCTACACGGGGAGTCGCATTGCCATAACGAGGATACCGAGTAGTAGCCTTAATCATAATGGAGCCAAGCTGGTTGAGGTCATAATAGTCCGCATACTCCTGACCAAAACCGAAGCAACCAGATGCTGGAATGATTGGATTTTTCAAGTCCAAGCCTGGCAAGGATATCGCTAATCGTTTCTTCATCTCAACCTCCTATAACATCAGACTGCCGGTTGCAAAGACAGGACCTTCTTTGCAGACACGCTTATTCTCATGTTCTTGTCCCTGCTTTGGTTTGACAACACAGGCATAGCAAGCTCCCATTCCGCAAGCCATGCGCGCCTCAAGGGAGATGTAGGCATGAGGATGATCTTGAAAGCGTTGATCAACATAGTTCATCATAGCAGGTGCTCCACAGGAATAAATGGCTGCATAGCCGTCTGTTAACTGTTCAACCACACTTGCAACCGTTCCTTTTTGTCCGTAGGAACCGTTATCCGTTGTGACATAGACCTGACCGAATTGAGCTAATTCTTCTTCTAAAATGACTGCCTCTTTTGTGGCGAAGCCAATGACTGACGTGACATTGACACCACGGAGCGCAGCCTGTTTTGCTACCTCGACCAAGGGAGGAACACCGATGCCCCCTCCAATAATGAGAATATGGTCACCTGCTTTAAGAAAGTCCACTTCAAACCCTTTCCCAAGCGGTCCCATGACATCTAAATGTTGTCCGACAGTCATCTTAGAAAAGACTTCCGTCCCCTGACCTTCCACTCGATAAATAATCCTACATTGAGAGTTGCCCTTATCAATCTCAGAAATAGAAATTGGTCTTCTCAAAAGCATGGAATCATCAGGAACACGAAGATGGATAAACTGCCCCATCTTCATATCCTGAACCATCTCACCCTGCAAGGTCATAGCAAAAATACGTGGGGCAAGTTGGACTTGGTCAACCAGTATCATCTGTTCTTTTAAAATCATCTTTTCTCCTATTCTATGCAAATGCAGAAAACAAGAAAGTCGATATAAGAGAAAAACCTTGCTGGCTAGCAAGGTTACACGAAAAGAAGGCAGTATCTGCCCTATTTATCACGTTCCCTTCTTCGCCTCTCTGGACTCAGTTAAAGGATATATTTTCAGCATTATACATTTTTTAGAATTATTTGTCAAATCATGATACAATAGAGATATGAGAATTCAACAATTATACTATATTATTAAAATCGCAGAAACTGGCAGTATGAATGAGGCTGCCAAACAACTCTTCATCACCCAGCCCAGTCTTTCCAATGCCGTCCGCGATTTGGAAAAGGAACTTAGCATCAAGATCTTCTTCCGCAATTCCAAGGGGATTACCTTGACCAAGGATGGTATTGAATTTCTTTCCTACGCCCGCCAGATCGTCGAACAGACTGAACTCCTCGAGGATCGTTATAAAAATCCAAATGCTAAACGCCAACTCTTCAGTGTATCCTCCCAACACTATGCCTTTGTAGTCAATGCCTTTGTATCCCTCTTAAAAGATACGGACTTGGAAGATTATGAACTCTTTCTAAGGGAAACACGGACCTGGGAAATCATCGATGACGTCAAGAATTTTCGCTCAGAAATCGGCGTCCTTTTCCTCAACCATTTCAACCGAGATGTTTTGCTAAAGCTCTTGGACGACAATCGTCTATCCTACACCCACCTCTTTACTGCTAAGCCCCACGTTTTCGTCAGCAAGACAAATCCACTGGCACAGAAGAAATCGATAACTTTGGACGAATTAGCTGATTTCCCTTATCTTAGCTACGAGCAAGGTATCCACAACTCTTTCTATTTTGCTGAAGAAATATTGGCACAAGAGCACCACAAGAAATCAATTGTCGTTTCTGACCGTGCCACCCTTTTTAATCTACTGATTGGTCTAGATGGCTATACCATTGCAACCGGTATCCTCAATTCTAATCTCAATGGAGATAACATTGTTTCAATTCCTTTAGAATTTGATGATAAAATCGAATTGGTCTATATCCAACATGAAAAAGCTATGCTATCAGACATGGGCGAAAAATTTATCAACCACCTTCTGGAAGAAGTTAAATTTGGCAAGAAGTAAATACAGATTTATATAGACAAACTCCAAATAATATGTTATAATATATTCATGAAAGCTTTTGAAAAGAAATTTGAAATATTTCAATTTCTGCATGGGAAACGCTTTCATTTTTTTTATATCTATGTTATAATTTGCTTATAATATATATTAAGGAGTGGTTAGATGGCTCAAAATAAAATGTTAGCTATGATTCTTGCTGGTGGACGTGGAACACGTCTAGAAGGTTTGACCAAGAAAGTCGCTAAACCTGCGGTCGCATTTGGAGGAAAATATCGTATTATCGATTTCCCTCTCAGTAACTGTGCCAACTCAGGTATCGATATTGTCGGAGTTTTAACCCAGTACGAACCTGTCCTCTTGAACTCTTACGTTGCTCAATCACAACGTTGGGGCTTGGATGTGCAAGGTTCTGGTGTCTTTGTCCTTCCCCCAAGTGAGAAGATTGAAGGCTTTGGTCTGTACAAAGGTACTGCTGACGCTATCACCCAAAACATTGACTTTATTGATTTGAACGATCCTGAATATGTCTTGATCTTGTCAGGTGACCACATCTACAAGATGAACTATGACAAGCTCCTTGACACCCACATTCAGAAAAAAGCAGATGCAACCATCGCTGTTATCGAAGTGCCAATCAAAGAGGCTTCTCGCTTTGGTATCATGAATACTGACGAAGACTATCGTATTGAGGAATTCGAAGAAAAACCTGCAAATCCTAAGAGCAACTTGGCATCCATGGGTATCTATATCTTCACTTGGAAGACCTTGAAAAAGTATCTCCAAGAGGATGATAAATCTGAAACATCTTCACACGACTTTGGTCATGACATCATTCCTAAATACTTGGAAGACGGTCGTACCCTTATCGCCCATCCATTCCGTGGCTATTGGAAGGACGTTGGTACCGTTAACAGTCTTTGGGAATCAAACATGGACTTGATTGACCACGCTGGTGACTTGGATCTTTCAGACCGTTCATGGAGAATTTACTCAGAAGACAAGGGCTCTCCAGCTCAAGTAATCGGTGCTACCGCAACTGTTAAGTCAGCCTACATTGACAAAGGGGCTATCATTGACGGCTATGTAGAACACTCTGTCATTTCAACTGATGTTCAGGTTCATAAAGAATCTGTTGTGAAAAACTCCGTCCTTCTTCCTGGTGCTATCATCGGTGAGGGAGTTGAGCTAGACTATGTCATCGTTGCTGAAAACATTAAGATTGCGGATGGAACGAAGCTCTCTGGTGACGCTGATAATATCCTCTTGATTGATAAGAATGTAACCAAGTAAGAAAGGATTGCTATGTTAAGAAACACTCTAGGAATTGTAAATATTGAAGGAAACAATGTACACTTTGGTGACGTAATGGAACATCGTGGCGTACAAGCCTTTGGTTTTTTGGGACGCTATCGACTAATTGACTTCGTTCTATCAAATATGTCAAACTCAGGTATTACAGAGTTCCAAGTTTATATGCCTGTTCGTATGCGCTCAACTATCCAGCACGTTGGTACAGGTAAACACTACAACATCAACAGTAAACGCGGTTCTCTTCGCCTACTCAACAGTGTAACAGACCCAAACTCTGTTTACCAACATGATATCAATGCATTTTCTGATAACCTTCATTTCATTGAAAACTCAACCAAAGAACATGTTTTGATTGCTCCTTCTTACTTCATCTACAGCCAAGATTTTACCAACGTCATGGAAGAACATGAGAAAACAGGTGCAGACATTACGGTTCTCTACAAGAATATTACCGATGCAAAAGAAAACTTCATCGGTTGCCAAACCTTAAAATTTGATGATAACAAGCGTGTAGTGGCCTTTGAAGAAAACCATGGTAAATATAAAAACCGTCCTGTTTCATTAGAAGCCTACATCATGAAACGTACAACCTTTATCGAGTTGATCAAACGTGCCAACAAAGTTTCATCACTCTACTGGTTGAAAGATATTCTTCGTGATACAGTAGATCAATACAAAATCATGGGCTATGCACACCGTGACTTTGTCGCTTGTATCAATAATGTTGAATCTTATTTCAAAACTCAGATTGATTTGATTGACCGTGATACTCGTAAACTACTTTTCAAGAATGACTGGCCAATTCATACGCAAACAAGTGATTCTTCTCCTACTCTTTATGGTCCTTTAGCAGAAGTCAAACGCAGTTTGATTGCCAATGGTGCTAATATCAATGGTCAAGTAGAGAACTCCGTGATTGACCGCGATGTGATTATTGAAGAAGGTGTTGTTGTCAAGAACTCAATCATTCTCAATGGTGTAACTATCAAGAACGGTACTACCATTGAAAATGCCATCATTGACAAGTCGACAAAGATTGTTCATTCTACAGATATCAAGGGTAGTGAATCAAATCCTGCCTACATCAAAGCACATCAAATTATCTAGGAGACCTCATGACAAGAAAATCTGTTCTTTTTGTAGCATCTGAAGGACTTCCATTCATCAAGACTGGTGGTTTAGCCGATGTAATCGGTTCCTTACCTAAAGAATTGGTAAAGCAGGGGTTGGATGTCCGAGTGGTACTTCCACTGTATAAGAAAATTGCTATCAATAACCATGCTGATTTTGATTATGTATCTAGTTTTGATGTTCGTGCTGGTGATATTCAGTCCATGGCCAATGTCTACTCCCAAGTGATTGATGGAGTAACCTTCTACTTTATTGAACATCGTGATTTCTTTGAGCGCGATGAATTGTATGGATACGACGATGATGCCATGCGCTTTGGTTATTTCCAACATGCTACTTGTCGTCTACTAGAAGCTCTCAACTACTTCCCAGATGTCATTCATACACATGACTGGCATACTGCTGCGCTTCCATTCCTCTGCCGTACTTTCTACAGCTACCGTGAGGAATTCCGTGCCATCAAACATGTCTTCACCATTCATAACCTAGCATTCCAAGGGATTTTCAATAAGCAAGCCCTCTGGTCAGCTCTGGGAATGGATTACAGCTATTACCTAGACGGCATTGCTCGTTTCCATGACGAGTGCATTTCATTTATGAAATTGGGTATCTTGTATGCTGACAAGGTGACAACTGTTTCAGATACCTATGCACGTGAAATTTTAACCGAGGAATTCGGCGAAAACATGCAGCACGTTCTCGAACTTCGCAAACATGATTTGGTTGGTATTGTCAATGGTATAGACTACGATAGTTGGGATAGTCAAACAGACCACTATCTTGTGAAAAACTACGACCTCCAAACTATTGCAGATAAAAAAGCTAATAAATTAGCTTTGCAAGCTCAGTTTGGACTTCCACAGGACGAACATGTCCTGATGATTGGTATCGTATCTCGTTTGACCTGGCAGAAAGGCTTCTACCTCTTGACTGAGGTACTCAGCCATCTACTTCAAGCCCACGTTCAATTTGTTATCTTGGGCAATGGCGAAGCAGATGTTGAAAACGCGTTTAACCATTTCAAGCATGCCTATCCAGAGAAATTTGCCTTCTACCGTGGCTATAATGAACCACTTGCCCACCAAATTTATGCAGCAAGTGACCTCTTCCTCATGCCATCTATGTTTGAACCATGTGGTATCAGCCAGTTAATTTCTATGCACTATGGAACACTACCATTGGTTCGTGAAACAGGTGGTTTGGTAGATACGGTGACACCTTATCATATCGACAGCAAAGAAGGTACTGGCTTTACATTTGGTGGTCGTGATGCCTACAATATGCGACAAGTCTATGATTTGGCACTTCAGACCTACTATGACCGTCCAGAAGACTGGTATTCTATGGTGAAACAAGCTATGGAACGTGATTTCAGCTGGACTGCTTCTGCTGAGAAATACATCTGGCTCTACCGTGAAATTAGTGGCTAGGTGAGATTTGACAACAAACGGAAGGGGAGTGCGACCAAGGTCCACTCCTTTTCAACAAGGAGATTGCTATGACAGAATTTACTGATTTGGATTTATACTATATGAATTCCGGTGAGCACACCACACTATACGAGAAAATGGGGGCTCATTTAATAAAGGAGCGCAATAAAATCCTTGGCACCCAATTCCGTGTCTATGCTCCAAATGCAAGAGAAGTTTTCTTGGTTGGAAACTTTAACGACTGGCAACGTAGCCATCCAATGCAATGGGAAATTGATGGTGTTTTTCAACTCTATGTAGAAGGTTTAAAATCACTTGAAGATTATAAGTACCTCATTATAACCCACGATGGACGTGAAATTTACAAGGCTGACCCTTATGCATTTTTCAGCCAAGTGCGTCCAAACACTGCGTCTACAACCTACAACTCTCGTTATAAGTTTAAAGACGATGTCTGGATGTATCATCGTGTCAACTATGACTTTAAGGAGCAGCCTGTTTCTATCTACGAAGTTCACCTTGGTTCTTGGAAGCAAAAATTTGCTAATAAAAACGAAGGCGGTGCACCACTTGAGGCCTTCAATAGTTACAAAGAAATTACACCGCTTCTCATTGAGCATGTCAAAGAGAATAACTATACCCATATCGAACTGTTACCAATTACTGAGCATCCTCTAGATGCTTCTTGGGGATATCAGGTTACCGGTTATTACAGCCCAACTAGTCGCTATGGTAAGCCAGATGAACTTAAATATCTGGTTGATCAATGTCACCAGGCTGGCATTGGTGTCATTCTTGACTGGGTCCCACTACATTTCTGTAAAGATGCCCATGGTCTCTATCAGTTTGACGGTAGTTGGTTATACGAATATCCGAATGAGCACGACCGCGAAAATCACCAGTGGGGTACCGCAAACTTTGATTTGGGTAAAGGTTTGACACGTTCGTTCCTTCTCTCAAACCTAAAATATTGGTTGGAATACTTCCACTTTGATGGGATCCGAGTTGACGCTCTGTCCTACCTTCTCTACTGGCGTGGTGAAACGGAAGATGACAAGATTAACCATGGAGCGATAGATTTTATCAAACGTGTCAACGCCATGGTTCACACCGACTATAAGGGCGTCATGATGATTGCGGAAGATTCGTCAAGTTTCCCTAAAGTAACCCATCCTCTAGAAGAAGGTGGTATCGGTTTTGATATGAAATGGGATTTGGGTTGGATGAATGACACGCTCAAGTTTGTAGAACGTCCGTCTGTCTATCGTAAATACCATTCAAATGAAATTACTTTCGGTATGTACTACAACCAAAATGAGCAATTCCTCTTGCCCTTATCTCATGACGAGGTTGTCCATGGAAAACTCTCTATCATTGATAAAATGAATGGGGAATATGAAGACAAGTTCCACTTGGCCCGTGTCTATTACAGCTTCTATTTTGCCCATCCTGGTAAAAAATTGCTCTTTATGGGTAATGAATGGGGCCACATCCGTGAATGGCATGAGTACACCGAAATGGATTGGAATTTACTAACTTATCCAACTCACTCTAGTTTCTACCAGATGATGAATACCTTGTCTACTTTCTATCGTGAGCACGATGCTTTTTGGAAGTATGATTACCAGGCCTATGACAAAGGATTCCAGTGGGTCAAAATTGACAGCGAAGCTAGTCTATATGCCTTTTCACGCATGAGTGATGACCAAGAAATCTTGACCATTCATAATTTTAACGACCAAGAATTGTTCGATGTCCACTTGGATTTGCCTAATAATAGCGAATACAAACTCGTCTTTTCATCCAATGCCATTCCAATGGAAACATTCAGCCTCTTTCCTAATGAAAATGGGGCTACAATAACCGTTCCACGATTGACTAGTCTGTATTTAGAGCGGGTGAAATAAGAACATGTAAAGAATGAAGTTCAAAAACTTCATTCTTCAGATTGCAGACAAACATCGTTTTGGTGTTTGTCTTTTTTACTGTTTTTAGAGAAAAATGGCTGTTTTAATGCTGAAACCACCCCATCT
>NZ_JAVIHI010000024.1:0-31456 GCF_036680365.1 Streptococcus sp. SS-4456
TCAAAATTCCTGTTTGGGCTAGCCCAAACAACTTAACCTCTGGAACTCTAGTTATCAATGAACTTGTTGCACTTGACTTGACAACGTGCGTGAGAAAAAAATTTCAAAAAAGTAAGAGAAAAGTCTTGCATTCTATAAAATACTGTGTTATGATTATTGAGGTTTGAAAAAACTGACCTAAGACAGTAGGGGAGCTAGACTCGTAAACATCCTACCGAGGCACAAAACGATTATTGAGATAAACGTATTTGTACTTTCGTGTCTAGGTTTAGGTGCGATTTTTTTGTGCCTAGCCCAAAATAAAAACGGAGGTAAAAAAATGAGTGAAGCTATTATCGCTAAAAAAGCGGAATTAGTAAATGCCGTTGCTGAGCAAATGAAAGCTGCAACATCTATCGTTGTTGTAGACGCTCGTGGTTTGACAGTAGAACAAGATACAGTTCTTCGTCGTAACTTGCGTGGTGCAGAAGTTGAGTACAAAGTTATCAAAAACTCAATCTTGCGTCGTGCTGCTGAGCAAGCTGGTCTTGAAGGTCTTGCAGAATTGTTTGTAGGTCCATCTGCGGTTGCATTCTCAAACGATGCAGTTGCTCCAGCTAAAACAATTTACGATTTCGCGAAAACTGCTGATGCTCTTGAAATCAAAGGTGGAGCTGTAGAAGGCAAAGTTTCTTCTAAAGAAGAAATCGAAGCACTTGCTACATTGCCAAACCGCGAAGGCATGCTTTCTATGTTGCTTTCTGTACTTCAAGCGCCAGTTCGCAACGTTGCATACGCTGTCAAAGCTGTTGCAGAAAAAGAAGACGCTGCTTAATGTGTCAGAGCGTAGCTGCTTAGTGCTACAAACTATTTAAAAACCTAAATTGGAGGAATATCACAATGGCATTGAACATTGAAAACATTATTGCTGAAATTAAAGAAGCTACTATCCTTGAGCTTAACGACCTTGTTAAAGCTATCGAAGAAGAATTTGGTGTAACTGCGGCTGCTCCTGTAGCTGTTGCTGCAGCTGGTCCTGCTGAAGAAGCTAAAGACTCATTCGACGTTGAATTGACATCTGCTGGCGACAAAAAAGTTGGCGTTATCAAAGTTGTACGTGAAATTACTGGTCTTGGTCTTAAAGAAGCTAAAGAGCTTGTTGACGGTGCACCAGCTATGGTTAAAGAAGGCGTTGCAACTGCAGAAGCTGAAGAAATCAAAGCTAAATTGGAAGAAGCAGGCGCTTCAGTTACTCTTAAATAATAAAGTAACTACTCAAGTAGCTTAAAAACATGATTAAACCGCAATTCTTCGGAGTAGCGGTTTTTTTGTCTGAATAGGGGCAAATTATCCCATTTAACAATAATACATTATACTATTTTCCAATCGATTTTAAGTTGGATGGATTTTTTTAAAACCTGTCAAGTTTTTTTCTTGACACCAGGTCGAAGTATGTTATAATAGAACATGTGATAAATAGCTCTGCTATTTCACCGAATAAAAAATATAAAGAAAAGAGAATATTTTAAAATGGCAGTAAAAATCCGTTTGACTCGTATGGGTTCTAAAAAGAAACCTTTCTACCGTATTAACGTTGCAGACTCACGCGCTCCACGCGATGGTCGTTTCATCGAAACAGTTGGTACTTACAACCCACTTTTGGCTGAAAACTCAGTAACTCTTAAAGAAGAGCGTGTACTTGAGTGGTTGGCAAAAGGTGCACAACCATCTGATACAGTTCGTGCCCTTCTTTCAAACGCTGGCGTATTGAAGAAATTCCACGAGCAAAAATTCTCTAAATAAGAACAGTAAGCGAGAACACTTATGGACATGATTGAAAATCTCATTATTGCGATTGTGAAACCTTTGATTTCACAGCCTGATAGCTTGACAATTAGAATTGTTGATACACCTGAATTTTTAGAATATCATTTGGATTTGGATAAATCTGATATTGGACGTATCATTGGGAAAAAAGGGCGCACAATTTCTGCAATCAGAACGATTGTCTACTCTGTTCCAACAAGTGATAAAAAAGTTCGTTTAGTGATCGACGAGAAAGAATAAGAAAGTCACCGTATGGTGGCTTTTAACTTAGACAAAGGGGCCAGGCCCCTTTTTATCATCATTTAGCTTACTCTTATTATTTCGACGTATGAGAGTGTAGGAAAACCCTCAGTCTTACTAGATCTATACATCTAAAGTTAGGGGGTGATATATTTTCTGTCGCTCAATGAAGCGGCAAATAGAAAGGTGGATTTATGCGACTGATTTGGACTTATTTGAAAAAATACCCCAAGTGGCTTGCCTTAGACTTGTTGGGAGCCTTCTTATTTGTAGTGGTAAACCTGGGCCTGCCAACATTTTTGGCAAGAATGATTGACCAAGGGATTACAAAAAATGATGTTGGTCAGCTCTATTATTGGGCAGGAATGATGGGTTTGATTGTTTTGCTTGGTATTCTTGGACGCATTACTCTAGCCTATGCGGCTGGACAGTTGACAACCAACATCGTCAAGGATATTCGGAACGACTTATATGAAAAAATTCAAGATTATTCGCATCATGAATATGAACAAATTGGCGTTTCCTCTCTAGTTGCTCGCATGACAAACGATGCTTTTGTTTTGATGCAGTTTTCAGAAATGGTATTGAAGCTTGGAATTATCACACCTTTGATGATGGTTGCCTCGGTCATCATGACCTTGGTAACCAGTCCGAGCTTGGCCTGGACAGTAGCAGTAGCTATGCCGTTTCTAGTTTTTGTTATTTTCTATGTAGCTACTAAAACTCGTCCTCTCTCTGAAAAACAACAGAAACGATTGGATACAATTAACCAGTATGTTCGTGAAAATCTAATGGGCTTGCGGGTCATTCGTGCCTTTACGCGTGAAGAGTTCCAAGAAACTCGTTTTGCAGAGGTTAATGAAGAATATACTGAAACATCCAAAAAACTCTTTAACCTGACTGCGCTGACAGAGCCACTATTTGTGCAGATTATTATTGCCATGATTGTGGCTATTGTCTGGTTTGCCCTGCCTCCTTTGAAAGATGGTAGTTTGCAAATCGGTGATTTGGTCGCCTTTATCGAATATAGTTTCCACGCTCTATTCTCCTTCTTGCTCTTTGCTAACTTGTTTAACATGTATCCACGGATGTCGGTATCGAGCCAACGGATTCAGGAAGTCTTGGACATGCCTATCTCTATTTCTAAGAATGAGGACGGCATAACTGAAACAGACACTCGTGGTTATCTGGAATTTGAAAATGTGACCTTTGCCTACCCTGGTGAAACAGAGTCGCCTGTTTTGCACAATATTTCCTTCAAAGCTAAGCCTGGTGAAACCATTGCCTTTATTGGTTCAACAGGTTCTGGTAAGTCTTCCTTGGTCAACTTGATTCCACGTTTCTATGATGTGACACTTGGTCGTATCTTGGTGGACGGTGTGGATGTCAGACACTACAATCTGAAGGCACTCCGCAGCAAGATTGGCTTTATTCCGCAGAAAGCTCTGCTATTTACCGGAACTATCGCTGAAAACTTAAAGTACGGTAAGATGGATGCTAGTCTTGCTGAACTTCATGATGCGACGGATGTGGCTCAGGCTAAGGAGTTTATCGAGAGTAAGGAAGAGAAATTCGACACCCATCTAGCAGAAGGTGGAAGCAACCTGTCAGGCGGGCAAAAGCAACGTTTGTCCATTGCGCGTGCTATTGTCAAACAGCCCGATATCTATATCTTTGATGATTCCTTCTCTGCCTTGGATTATAAAACGGATGCAATTTTGCGGAGCCGTTTGAAAGAAGTGACGGAAAATGCGACGGTGCTGATTGTGGCTCAGCGGGTAGGAACCATTATGGATGCAGACCAAATTATCGTGTTGAACGAAGGTGAAATCGTTGGTCGCGGTACCCACAATGAATTGATGGAAAGCAATGAGATTTATCGTGAAATTGCCAATTCTCAGCTTAACCGTCAATCTTTGACAGAAGAATAGGAGGACTTATGAAGAATAAATCAGTATTTACTCGTGTTTGGGACTATTTGCGTCGCTACCAATCTTCTGTATTTTTAGCTGTTTTTCTAAAGGCCATTAGCGCAGTTATGAACGCCTTAGAACCCTTTGTACTGGGGCTTATCATTACAGAATTGACCAAGAATTTGCTGGATATTGCTAATGGGGTAGAGGGGGCGCAGATAAATGTTTCCTATATCGCCGTCATGCTTGGTCTGTACGCATTCCGTGCCCTCATGTATGAAATCGGCGCCTATGGTTCCAACTATTTTATGACAAAAGCAGTGCAGGGTGCGACAAAGGAATTGCGTCAGGATTTGAGTCACAAGATTAACAAAATTCCTGTTTCTTACTTTGATAAGCACCAATATGGTGACCTACTGGGGCGTTTTACCAACGATGTGGAAACTGTGTCCAACGCCCTGCAACAAAGTTTTCTCCAGCTAGTCAATGCCGTTCTGACCCTCTCTCTAGCCATTTTCATGTGTTTCTGGTTGGATGTCTCCCTAGCACTTGTAGTCGTGACCTTGGTTCCAGTGACTTATTTCGGTTCCAAGTTTGTCATGGGCAAATCTCAGCCCTACTTCAAACAACAGGCGGATGCACTTGGCCGATTGAATGGCTTTGTCCAAGAAAATCTGACTGGTTTTAACGTTCTCAAACTTTACGGCCGTGAAGAAATTTCTACAGAAGAGTTTCACCAGATTACCGCAGATTTGCAGGAAGTTGGTTTCAAGGCTAGCTTCATGTCTGGTTTGCTTATGCCTCTGGTTCATGGCTTGTCAAATATCGCCTATGTCGTCGTTGCCTTGCTATCTGGATTGAAAGTTCTTGTAGGTACATTGACAGTCGGTAATATGCAGGCCTTCGTCCAATACGTCTGGCAGATTTCTCAGCCTGTCCAAACCTTGACCCAGTTGGCACCCCAGTTGCAGTCTGCCAAATCCTCCCTTGAACGCATCTTTTCAGTCTTAGATGAGCTTGACGAAGAAGACGCCAATGCGCTGGAGTTGACATCTAGTTTGACCGGACAAGTCAGCTTTGAACAGGTCGAATTTGGCTATTCAGAAGATAAGCCGCTTATCCGTAACTTTAATCTGGATGTTCAACCGGGTGAAATGGTGGCTATCGTTGGACCAACAGGAGCAGGTAAGACAACCCTTATCAATCTTCTCATGCGTTTCTATGATGTCACTTCCGGTGCTATCAAGGTGGATGGTCAGGATATTCGAAATCTTTCACGTCAATCCTACCGTAGTCAATTTGGTATGGTCTTGCAGGATGCTTGGCTCTACGAAGGAACTATCAAGGAAAACCTGCGTTTTGGTCGTCTGGATGCGACGGATGAGGAAGTTGTGGAAGCTGCTAAAGCTGCAAACGTTGACCACTTTATCCGTACCCTGCCTGGTGGTTACAACATGGAAATGAACCAGGAATCCAGCAATATCTCCCAAGGTCAGAAACAGCTTTTGACCATTGCGCGTGCCTTGTTGGCAGACCCTGCTATTCTAATCCTTGACGAAGCGACTTCTTCAGTCGATACCCGTTTGGAACTTTTGATTCAAAAGGCCATGAAACGCTTGATGAAGGGACGGACAAGTTTTGTCATCGCCCACCGCTTATCAACCATTCAAGAAGCGGATAAGATTTTAGTCTTGAAAGATGGACAGATTATCGAACAGGGTAACCATGACAGTCTTTTGGCAGATAAAGGTTTCTATTACAATCTCTATCAAAGTCAGTTTAGTGAATCCAAATAAAAAACGAACTCCCTTGTCAGTGAAGACAGGGGAGTTTCGTACTTAATAGGCGATTTCAGCTAGTAGATTTTCTGCTGTAGTAGTTGGTAGAATTCGAACACGATTGAGGGTCAGTAGCCCATCACTTGCTGAAGCTAAGCCGTTGTTAGTTGTCACGCCAAGCTTGTAGCCAGCCTGCTCAGTCAAGGCAACGGTATCAGCTGAGTAGCGTCCACCTGGATAGGCAATGGCGATGGTTTCTTGATTTAATTGGTTATCTAGATAGGCCTTGGACGAGGTTAATTCAGATATTTGCGTTTCGAAGCTGCTATATTCCAGGTCAGGATGGTTGACTGTGTGGCCTTGGAAGGAGAGCCCTGCAGCCTGCATTTCCTTGATTTGTTCAATGGTTAGATGTCCAGCCTGTCCATACTCAGTAAAACCTGTAATGACATTGTTAGTTGCTTTCATTTGATACTGCTTGAGCAGAGGGTAGGCATGGCTATAAAAATCCCATAGGCTATCATCAAAGGTTAGCCAGACAACTTTTTTGCCAACTGGTAGAACATTTTCAGTTAGTACCTTATAGGCTTCTTCAGGAGATAAAGTATAGTAACCCGCATCATTTAATGCTTTAAGGTGACTTTCAAAGGTTGCAGGATCTACAATTAAATTTGCATTTGGAGCTTCCTCGGGTGCCATGACATGAATGGCATGGTACATGAGAATAGGCAGTTTGACAGGTTCAGACTGAACTTCCCAAGTAATAGCAGTTGAGCTAGAAGTGTTGGATGTTGTAGTAGCAGTAGTTTCTTTTATCTGCGTGCTGTAGGAATAAGTGCTAGCTTGTTTTACAGTCATTTGTTGTGTGACTTGAAAGATGAGGAAGCCAAGTATGGTAAACAAAACAATTAGGGGGAGTAGGTCTAAGAAACGCTCAATTCTAGTCTTTCTTTTTCGCTTTTGTTTTCTATTCAGAGTATTCAGTCTGGAATGTTTCATGAGAAATTCTCCCTATAAATATGTATATAACGATTATATCAAATTTTTTGCCAAATGGTTAGCCAATTTGATATAATAGGAGAAATACTTTCTAAAGGAGATCACATGGTAGTTAAGATTGGATTATTAGGTTTTGGTACAGTTGCAAGTGGCGTGCCGTTTTTACTAGCTGAGAATACAGAAAAGATTGAAAAGGCAGCGCAGGACAGTATCGAGGTTGCAAAAGTTCTTGTCAAAGATGATGCAGAGAAAGAACGTTTGTTGGCTGCGGGACATAACTATAATTTTGTTACAAATATTGACGAGATTTTAGCTGATGAGGACATTGCCATCGTCGTTGAATTGATGGGCCGTATCGAACCAGCCAAAACCTTTATCACTCGCGCCTTGGAAGCAGGTAAGCATATTGTTACAGCGAACAAGGATTTGTTGGCGGTTCATGGTAGCGAATTACGTGCATTGGCTGAAGAAAAGGGGCTGGCTCTTTATTATGAGGCTGCAGTAGCTGGTGGTATCCCAATCTTGCGTACCTTAGTCAACTCTTTGGCTGCTGACAAGGTTACTCGTATCCTTGGTGTTTTGAATGGTACATCAAACTTCATGTTGACCAAGATGGTTGACGAAGGCTGGACCTATGATAAGGCTCTTCAAACCGCTCAAGAACTTGGTTATGCAGAATCAGACCCAACCAACGACGTTGAGGGAATCGATGCAGCCTACAAGGCTGTAATCCTCAGTCAATTTGCCTTTGGTATGACGGTTGATTTTGACCATGTAGCTCACAAAGGGATTTCCAACATTACGCCAGAAGATGTAGCAGTGGCTCAAGAATTGGGCTATGTCATTAAACTTGTGGGAGATATCCAAGAAACCACCTCTGGTATTTCTGCCGAAGTATCTCCAACCTTCCTACCTAAAAATCATCCATTGGCTAGCGTAAATGGTGTGATGAATGCAGTCTTTGTCGAGTCAATCGGAATTGGTCAATCCATGTATTATGGACCAGGTGCAGGTCAGAAGCCAACAGCAACAAGTGTAACAGCTGATATTATTCGTATCGTTCGTCGCTTGAAAGACAATACAATCGGCAAAGCCTTTAACGAATACAGCCGTCCACTTCAATTAGCTGCTCCAAGCGATGTTAAGAGCGAATACTACTTTTCAATTGTTGCACCAGATAAGAATGGAAAAATGCTTCGTTTGGCAGAGATTTTCAATTCTGAAGAGATTTCCTTTAAGCAAATTCTGCAACAAGCTGCCAATGGTGAAACTGCTCGCTTGGTCATTGTAACTCATGAAATGAGCAAGACACAATTAGAAAATGTGACTGCTAAATTGGCTCAAGAATCAGACTTTACAGTCTTAAATATATTTAAGGTATTGGGAGAATAAGGTATGAAAATTATTATCCCTGCAACATCTGCCAATCTCGGACCAGGATTTGATTCAGTTGGTGTTGCCCTTTCGAAATATCTAACGATTGAAGTGTTTGAAGAGACTGATGAATGGATTATTGAACATAATTTAGACCATGTGCCGTCAGATAAGAATAATCTTCTTATCAAAACAGCTTTGAAGGTAGCTAAAAACCTCCAGCCTCATCGGATTAAAATGTTTAGTGATATTCCTTTAGCGCGTGGGTTAGGTTCTTCAAGTTCTGTTATTGTAGCAGGTATTGAGTTGGCCAACCAACTGGCTGGCTTGAATATGACTGCAGATGA
The DNA here is from genome assembly GCF_036680365.1 of Streptococcus sp. SS-4456. Lineage (NCBI taxonomy): Bacteria > Bacillati > Bacillota > Bacilli > Lactobacillales > Streptococcaceae > Streptococcus > Streptococcus sp. SS-4456. Next base: position 8,458 of record NZ_JAVIHI010000024.1, read on the forward strand.
AAAATTACTTAAAGCAACTGAAATTGAAGGGCATCCTGATAATGTGGCTCCTGCGATTTACGGTAATCTGGTTATTGCTAGTTATGTCAATAAGAAGGTACAGGCTGTAGTAACAGCGTTTCCGGCGGCAAGTTTTGTTGCCTTCATTCCAAACTACCCATTGCGCACAGTTGAAAGTCGTGGAGTTCTACCTTCGCAAATGGGCTACAAAAAAGCTGTTGCTGCCAGCGCCATTTCCAATGTGGCTGTTGCTAGTTTGATGGCTGGTGATTTGGAGAAGGCTGGGAAAGCCATTCAGTCAGATATGTTCCACGAACCCTTCCGCCAATTGTTGGTCAAAGAATTTTGTCCAATCAAGCAAACAGCACAAGAACTAGGAGCCTACGCAACCTATCTATCGGGTGCAGGACCAACTGTCATGGTTTTGACTTCAAAGGATAAGGAAGCTGCCCTTGTAACAGCCCTTGAGCAATTAGACTTGGATGGAACGGTGCATCCTCTTCAGGTGGATACAAAGGGTATTCAAGTGATATAATATTCAGCTCCACGGGAGCTGATTTTTTTTATAAAAATTTCTACCTAGAAACTGGATTTATATTCGTTTTTTGAGCTGTTTTTTGGTATAATATGACCTGTATATTTTAAATTGAAATGAGAAGATGATGAAAGATAAAATTAGGCTGGAATTAGAAGGAATTGATATTCGCTTCGATGAGCCATTAAAAGAATATACTTATACAAAAGTTGGAGGTGCTGTTGATTACCTAGCATTTCCTCGTAACCGTTATGAAATTGTCCGTATTGTTGAATTTGCTAAACGTGAAAATATTCCCTGGCAAGTACTGGGAAATTCCAGTAATATTATCGTTCGGGACGGTGGTATTCGTGGATTTGTTATCCGAATGGACAAACTCAATTCTGTCACTGTTTCGGGCTATACTATCGAAGCAGAAGCAGGGGCGAATTTGATTGAAACAACTAAAGTTGCGCTTTTTCATTCCTTGACAGGATTTGAATTTGCCTGTGGTATTCCTGGTAGCATAGGTGGAGCGGTTTATATGAACGCTGGTGCCTACGGAGGAGAAATCGCTCATATTCTGGTTTCTGCTCAGATTTTGACCCCTGCAGGTTATGTAGAAACCTTGGATAACCGTGAGTTGCGTTTTGGCTACCGCTCGTCAATTTTACAAGAGAATGGTGCCATTGTTTTATCTGCTAAATTTGCCCTAAAACCTGGTAACCACCCAGTTATTCAAAATGAAATGGCTCGTTTGACCCATTTGCGTGAATTGAAACAACCTCTGGAATATCCATCGTGTGGCTCAGTCTTTAAGCGTCCTCCAGGTCATTTTGCTGGTCAGTTGATCATGGAGGCTGGCTTGAAAGGCTACCGTATTGGTGGTGTGGAAGTATCTGAAAAACATGCTGGTTTTATGGTCAATGTCGAGAATGGTACAGCAAAGGATTATGAAAATCTGATTGCCCACGTTATCGAAGTTGTTGAAAAATCTTCAGGCGTTACACTGGAGAGAGAAGTGCGTATTATCGGCGACCCAGCTGATAAACTTTAGCCATCTGGCTCTGTTAAAAAGAAGGAATTTATGAGAATTGAAAAAGCCAATTATTGAATTTAAGAACGTTTCAAAAGTATTTGAAGACAGCGGAACAACTGTATTAAAGGATATTAGTTTTGAATTGGAAGAGGGGAAATTTTATACCCTTTTAGGAGCTTCTGGTTCAGGTAAATCAACGATTTTGAATATCATCGCTGGTTTGTTGGATGCAAGTTCAGGTGATATTTATCTGGATGGTCAACGGATTAACGATGTTCCGACTAACAAGCGAGATGTCCATACCGTTTTCCAATCCTATGCCCTATTCCCACACATGACTGTCTTTGAGAATGTGGCTTTTCCTCTTAAATTGCGTAAGGTTGACAAGGCTGAAATCGAACGCCGTGTGACAGAGGCTCTTCAAATGGTCCGGCTTTCTGGTTACGAGAAACGCTCCATTCAGAAATTGTCTGGTGGTCAACGACAACGTGTCGCTATTGCTCGCGCCATTATCAACCAGCCTCGCGTTGTCTTGCTAGATGAACCACTTTCTGCCCTGGACTTGAAACTGCGGACAGAAATGCAGTATGAACTGCGTGAATTGCAACAACGCCTAGGGATTACCTTTGTCTTTGTTACCCATGACCAAGAAGAAGCACTGGCCATGAGTGACTGGATTTTCGTCATGAATGAAGGTGAGATTGTACAGTCAGGAACGCCAGTGGACATTTACGACGAGCCAATCAACCATTTTGTTGCCACCTTTATTGGCGAGTCCAACATCCTGTCTGGTCGCATGATTAAAGACTATTTAGTTGAATTTAACGGCAAACGCTTCGAAGCTGTGGATGGCGGTATGCGACCAAATGAGGAAGTTCAAATCGTTATCCGTCCAGAAGACTTGCAGATTACACTTCCAGAAGAAGGGAAATTGCAGGTAAAAGTAGATACCCAACTCTTCCGTGGCGTTCACTATGAAATCATTGCCTACGATGATTTGGGAAATGAGTGGATGATTCACTCTACTCGTAAAGCTATCGTGGGGGAAGTCATCGGTCTGGACTTTGAGCCAGAAGATATCCATATCATGCGTCTCAATGAAACGGAAGAAGAATTTGATGCCCGTATCGAAGAATATGTGGAAGTGGAAGAAGTGGAAGATGGCTTAATTAACGCCATCGAGGAGGAACGCAATGAAGAAAACCTCTAGGCTCTTTGCAATTCCCTATGCCCTATGGGTCTTTCTCTTTGTACTCGCGCCCGTTGCCCTGATTATCTTCAAGTCTTTCTTTGATATTCATGGCAATTTCACTCTGGCCAATTATCAAACTTATTTCAATTCGCCAAATATGACCTATCTGCGTATGAGTTTTAACTCCATTTTTTACGCAGGTATTATTACTCTAGTTACCCTACTGGTATCCTACCCAACAGCTTACTTCTTGACTAAGCTCAAGCATAGACAACTCTGGTTGATGCTTATTATCTTGCCGACCTGGGTCAATCTTTTGCTGAAAGCCTATGCTTTTATTGGTATTTTTGGTCAACATGGTTCTGTCAACCAATTCTTAGAGTTTATTGGCTTGGGTGCCCAGCAAATTCTTTTCACGGATTTCTCATTTATTGCTGTTGCAGCCTATATTGAAATTCCATTTATGATTTTGCCAATCTTTAACGCCTTGGATGATTTGGATAAGAACTTAATCAATGCCAGTCGTGATTTAGGGGCTACATCTTGGCAGACCTTTACAAAAGTTATTTTCCCTCTTTCCATGAACGGCGTTCGTTCAGGTGTACAAGCAGTTTTTATTCCGAGTTTGAGCCTCTTTATGTTGACCCGTTTGATTGGCGGTAACCGAGTGATAACCTTGGGTACAGCAATCGAACAACATTTCCTGACCACACAAAACCAGGGAATGGGTTCAACCGTCGGTGTGGTCTTGATTTTGGCCATGCTCTTGATTATGTGGATGACGAAAGAGAGGAAGAAATAATGAAAAAATTTGCAAACATTTACTTAACGGTTGCCTTTCTTCTTCTTTATTTGCCGATTTTCTATCTGATTTTCTACGCTTTTAATGCGGGTGGAGATATGAACGGCTTTACAGGCTTTACCTTGGAGCATTTTTCGTCCATGTTGAGCGATAGCCGTCTGATGCTGATTTTGGCGCAAACATTTTTCTTGGCTTTCTTGAGTTCTTTGATTGCGACTATTATCGGAACTTTTGGAGCTATCTACATTTATCAGGCAACACCTCGTTTTCAAAATGCGCTCTTGTCTGTCAATAATATTTTGATGGTGGCACCAGACGTCATGATTGGGGCGAGTTTCCTGATTCTCTTTACCATGATTGGTTTCCAGCTTGGATTTGTTTCAGTATTGCTCAGTCATATTGCCTTTTCTATTCCAATCGTAGTATTGATGGTCTTGCCACGCTTGAAGGAAATGAATGCCGATATGATTTCAGCAGCCTATGACTTGGGTGCAACTCAGCCACAAATGCTGAAAGAAATCATGTTGCCATACTTGACACCAGCGATTATTGCAGGTTATTTCATGGCTTTTACCTATTCCTTGGATGACTTTGCCGTGACCTTCTTTGTTACGGGAAATGGTTACTCAAATCTATCTGTAGAGATTTACTCACGGGCTCGTCAAGGGATTTCTTTGGAAATCAATGCCCTGTCAACCTTAGTTTTCCTTTTCTCAATCTTATTGGTAGTGGGTTATTATTTCATCTCACGTGAAAAGGAGGCCAACTAATGAAACGTTTATATTCATTTTTTCTAGGAATTATTGCCATTATTCTCATTCTTTGGGGAATCAGTTATAAACTCGAAGCTGATTCAACTCAAGGAACGACGGATAAGTTGGTTATCTATAACTGGGGAGATTATATTGACCCAGAATTACTGGAAGAATTTACTGCTGAAACAGGTATTCAGGTGGATTACCAGACTTTCGACTCCAATGAATCCATGTATACCAAGATAAAGCAGGGTGGTACCACTTATGATTTGACCATTCCATCTGAGTATATGATTTCCAAGATGACCGAAGAGAATATGCTCATCAAATTGGACAAGTCGAAAATCGAAGGTTTGGAAAATATTGATCCACAATTCATGGGCTTGAGTTTTGATAAGAACAATGATTATTCCATCCCCTATTTCTGGGGAACCTTGGGAATTGTTTATAATGAAACCATGGTCGAAAATCCTCCTCAAGAATGGGAAGATTTATGGTCTGAAGAATACCGAGACAATATCATGTTGATCGATGGTGTTCGTGAAGTGATGGGATTTGGGCTACAATCTTTAGGTTATAGCCTAAACTCAACAAATTCAGCTGAAATCGAAAAAGCTGCTGAACATCTTTACAATTTGACACCAAATGTTAAGGCTATCGTAGCTGACGAAATCAAGGGCTACATGATACAGGATGCGGCAGCAACTGCGGTATCATTCTCTGGTGAAGCCAGTGAAATGTTGGATGGCAATGAAAATCTACGTTACATCGTACCATCAAAAGGTTCCAACCTGTGGTTTGATAACATGGTCATTCCAAAAACCGCTAAGAATTTGGACGGTGCCTATGCCTTTATGAGTTTCATGCTCCGTCCTGAAAATGCACTGCGCAATGCTGAATATGTTGGTTACTCAACACCAATTCCTGCAGCAAAAGCCATGTTGGATGAAGAAACTCAGAACGATGAATCCTTCTATCCTTCAGAAGAAACCATGAAGAAGATGGAAGTCTATGATAACCTCGGACAAGAGATGCTGGGAATGTACAATGATCTTTATCTCCAGTTCAAGATGTATCGGAAATAAGACAAAAGACCACTAGGACAATTCTGAACTAGTGGTTTTACTGTTTTCTATTGATTATCTATATGTTGCAAATGGGATACCTGCTGGGAAGGACTTTTATTATCATCTCTAGTTGGTTTGAAAATCTTTCATCATTTTCTGAATTTCTTTCGAAATGTCTGTAGGTTTTACAAGATAGAATTGCTGTGCTAATTGGTCAGCGATGTAGGAATGAAGGTAGGTGGCAGTCACAACTCTATCATATAGTCCTACATGTGGAAATTGCAGGGCAAATCCTGCAATCATACCAGCAAGCGTATCGCCCATTCCTCCAGTTGCTTGATAGGGACCACCAGCAGTTATTGGTGTGATTTGCTCAGGATTGGCTTGCAGGACATGGCTAGATGAACTCTTGGCGACTAAAATGGTATGTTTTTGAAATTCTTTTAAGGCGGTAAGATTGGTCTGTTTTGTTTGTTGGGCAATAGGGATGGCGGACAATCTTTCCCATTCTTTTTGGTGGGGTGTTAGGATAACCTGTTTGCAGGGAAAAATTTTCCTGTTCTGTTTGGCTATCAAGGTCAAGGCAGAGCCATCCAGGACAAGAATTTGTTTTTCTGACACATTTTCAAGTACAAGGTCAACTAGGTTTTCTGCTCGGCTATTGTCCCCCAAACCCGGACCAATCAATACCAGGTCAGCATGTTTTAAGTTAGCTAGGAGTAAGTCTTTGTCATCAACTGAAAAGGTCATGGCTTCAGGCAGGTGACTATGCAGTGCTGGAATATTTTCATTTTCAGTAGCGACAGTAACCAAGCCAGCTCCGCTATTGACAGTGGCTAGGGCAGTCATGATGATGGCGCCACCGTAAGGGTAAAGTCCGCCAATCAGTAAGGCACGGCCGAAGGTTCCCTTGTGGCTGTTCATAGGTCGTTCCTGAATGACCTGCCTACAAAGTTCTTGTAAATCCATAATTGTCAACTCCTTTCATAGATTATTATAGCATGAGTTTCAGTGGCATTTGCAATTAACTTTTTAGAAAAATCATCTTTTTCATGCTATAATGGACATATGGTATTATCAAAGAAACGTGCTAGAAAAGTTATAGAAGAAATCATCGCCCTTTATCCTGATGCTCAGCCTAGTCTGGATTTCCGCAACCATTTTGAATTGGTCTGCGCAGTACTTTTGTCAGCTCAGACAACGGATGCTGCAGTTAACAAGGCAACCCCAGGTTTATTCGAGGCTTTCCCAACGCCTCAAGCTATGGCAGCAGCAGAGGTGAAGGACATCGAGCCCTACATTTCTCGCTTGGGCTTGTACCGTAATAAGGCCAAGTTTTTGAAAGAATGCGCCCAGCAGTTGTTGGACCGACACGATGGCGTTGTCCCACAGACACGGGAAGAATTAGAGGCCTTGGCTGGAGTGGGGAGAAAAACGGCCAATGTGGTGTTGAGTGTCGGTTTTGGCATTCCTGCATTCGCAGTCGATACCCATGTGGGTCGGATCTGCAAACACCACGACATTGTCAAAAAATCGACTACTCCTCTGGAAACGGAAAAGCGGGTCATGGAGGTCTTACCACCAGAACTCTGGCTGCCAGCCCACCAGGCCATGATTTATTTTGGACGAGAAGTCTGCCATCCCAAAAATCCTGAATGTGATAAATTTCCACAATTATATGAATTTGAGTAAAAAATCTTCAGTTTTTGGAGATTTTTTTCGTATTCTTGTCAAAAATTTCCAGTAAAATCAGAACGTTTTTAGAAATATTCAATAGAATGTCTTCTAAAACGGAATTTGACGAATATTCAATCCTGTTTTACTTATATAAAACGATAATAAACGAACGTTTAAACATGATGTACAAAGTATATTGACAAAAAACAAACAATGGACTATAATAATAGATGTCGGTTAAGGAAAAGCGAACAAAATCCTGTTTCCTACTACAAAAATCATTTAAAAACGAACAGAGGAGAAGCCCATGTTTAATGAGACACCTGTTTTTGACTACGAAGATATTCAGCTCATTCCAAACAAATGTATCATCAATAGCCGTTCAGAGGCAGATACATCTGTAACACTCGGAAAATACACTTTTAAATTGCCAGTTGTTCCAGCCAATATGCAGACGATCTTGGATGAAGATGTGGCAGAAATGTTGGCCAAAGATGGTTATTTTTACATCATGCACCGTTTTGATGAAGAGGGGCGTATTCCTTTCGTGAAACGCATGCATGACCAAGGTTTGATTGCTTCAATCTCGGTTGGTGTGAAAGACTATGAATATGACTTTGTTTCTAGTTTAAAAGCTGACGCGCCTGAGTTTATTACCATTGATATTGCGCATGGTCATGCGGATAGCGTGATTAAAATGATCAAGCATATCAAGAAAGAATTGCCTGATACCTTTGTCATTGCAGGTAATGTCGGCACTCCTGAAGCTGTTCGAGAATTGGAAAATGCTGGTGCGGATGCAACAAAAGTTGGAATTGGTCCTGGTAAGGTCTGTATCACCAAGGTCAAAACTGGTTTTGGTACAGGCGGTTGGCAGCTGGCTGCCCTTCGTTGGTGTGCAAAAGCTGCTCGTAAGCCAATTATTGCGGACGGTGGTATCCGTACCCACGGAGATATTGCCAAATCTATCCGTTTCGGTGCAAGCATGGTTATGATTGGTTCCCTCTTTGCTGGTCACATCGAAAGCCCAGGTAAGACGGTAGAAGTAGACGGCAAACAGTTTAAAGAATACTATGGCTCTGCATCTGAATACCAAAAAGGTGCTTATAGGAACGTGGAAGGCAAAAAAATTCTCCTGCCAGCCAAAGGTCACTTGAAAGATACGCTGATTGAAATGGAGCAAGATTTGCAATCATCCATTTCTTATGCTGGCGGTCGTGACATTACCAGCTTGAAGCACGTGGATTATGTAATTGTAAAAAATTCAATCTGGAATGGGGATTCTATCTAGTCAAAGAGGACTTGCAATGCAGGTCCTTTTCTTGTTACAATATTTGTATAAAATTGAAAGAGAATAAGTATGTACCAAACAAGAAATAACAATGAGAAGCTCTGGCTCTTTATCAAAATATTTTTGCCTATTTTAATTTATCAATTTGCTAATTACTCCGCATCTTTTATTGACACCATGATGACTGGTCAGTACAGTACCATGGATTTAGCAGGTGTTTCCATGGCGACAAGTCTTTGGAATCCCCTGTTCTCATTTTTGACGGGGATCGTATCTGCGCTTGTTCCAATCATTGCTCAATATCTAGGACAAGGAGAGAAGTCAAAGATTCGGCAAGAGTTTCATCAGTTTGTCTATTTGGCCCTAGGACTGACGGGAATCCTCTTACTATTGGTCTATCTTTTTGCCGTTCCGACTCTGTCTCGTTTTGACTTGGACGAAGCTGTCTTTCAGGTCGGTCGGCAGTACCTCTACTATATCTCCATCGGCATCTTGCCCCTCTTACTCTTCAGCGTCTGCCGATCCTTTTTCGACGCCCTAGGTTTGACCCGCCTATCTATGTACCTCATGTTGCTTCTGGTTCCCTTTAATAGCCTCTTTAACTATCTCTTGATTTATGGGAAAATGGGCCTACCGGCCCTGGGCGGAGCAGGTGCTGGATTGGGTACTGCTTTAGCTTACTGGGCCGTGTTACTCGTAATTGTCCTTGTCATGTGCAAAAATAAGATCATTTCTTCTTATCAGATTTGGCGGTGGAGTCCGCTTGACCTTTCTTTATTGAAGGAAGGCTTGAAAATTGGGTTGCCAATTGGTTTGCAAGTTTTTGCAGAAGTGGCTATTTTTGCAGTTGTTGGCCTTTACATGGCAAAATTTTCTGCTCAGATTATCGCGGCTCATCAGGCAGCCATGAACTTTGCAACCTTGTTATATGCATTTCCATCATCGGTATCCTCAGCCTTGGCTATTGTGGTTGCCTATGAAGTGGGTGCAAAACGACCTCTAGATGTAAAAGCCTACAGCCGTTTGGGACGCTTAGCAGCGCTAGGCTTTGCAGGGCTGACCTTAACCTTCCTTTATTTTTTCCGCTCCAAAGTTGCCTTTCTCTATGGAAATGATACAGACTTTGTCCGACTAACGTCACATTTTCTAAGCTTTGCTCTCATGTTTCAATTAGCCGATGCCTATACAGCACCAATTCAAGGAATTTTGCGTGGTTACAAGGATACAACTGTTCCATTTGTACTTGGCCTAGTTGCTTATTGGTCCATGACCTTTCCGGTTGCCTTTTTCCTGGAAAGATTTTTCCAACTGGGACCGGAAGCCTATTGGATTGGTCTGATTTCAGGTATTTTTGTTTGCGGGATTGCTCTAAGATTGCGTTTGAAGAAAATTGCTAGTGTTCAATAGATTTCTAAGTTTTTGCTTGACAGATTTTTGAGCTTGATATAATTTACTAAAAAAGGTTGGGTTCTTATATGAAAATGAAATGGTTGATTGGTATTATTTTATCTTGTATCTGCTTTTTACTTGCTTATCAGTATATGAAGAAAACTGAAATCAGTTTCCCTCAAGCTGACCAGATTATTATCAGCAATCAAGATAGTTTAGAGATAAAAACTTTGGAAGGTAGCGAAATGAGCGATTTTCTGTCAGAGCTTACCCAAATTCATCCCCATCTTTTCAAAAATGCTAGCAACCATGACCAGCCAGTCGGGGTAGAGGAATATTATCAACTAACCTTTCATCCCAATAACAAAATAGCCTATCTCTATGAAAAAAATGGCAAGACCTATCTGGAGTTTCCTTATGAGTTGACAGTCAGGACCAAAAAGTCCTTGTCCAAGTTAATAGACTAGAAGAAGTCGGAGCAATCTGGCTTTTTTCTTTGCTTGAGAAAATAACCTCATCATGTTAAAATAAAGGGATAGAAAATCAGATGGAGAAATTATGAATTATTTTAACGTAGGTAAGATTGTTAACACCCAAGGCTTGCAAGGAGAAATGCGTGTTTTATCTGTAACGGATTTTGCAGAAGAACGGTTTAAAAAGGGTGCAAAATTGGCCTTGTTTAATGACAAGGACCAGTTTGTCATGGAAGTGGAAATTGCTAGTCACCGTAAGGCTAAGAACTTTGATATTATCAAGTTCAAGGGTATGTACCACATCAATGATATCGAGAAGTACAAGGGCTTTAGTTTGAAAATTGCGGAAGAAAATTTGTCCGACCTTGAAGATGGTGAGTTTTATTACCATGAAATTATCGGTTTGGATGTTTATGAAAATGACCAATTGATTGGACAAATCAAGGAAATCTTACAACCTGGCGCTAATGATGTTTGGGTGGTCAAACGCAAAGGGAAGAAAGACCTGCTCTTGCCTTACATTCCGCCCGTTGTCTTAAACATTGATATTCCAAACAATCGCGTAGATGTGGAATTGCTTGAGGGCTTGGACGATGAGAATTGATATTTTGACCCTCTTCCCAGAAATGTTTGCTCCGCTAGAACATTCTATTGTGGGCAAGGCACGTGACAAGGGCTTGCTGGAAATCAACTACCATAATTTTCGTGAGAAAGCTGAAAAGGCTCGCCATGTGGATGATGAGCCTTACGGCGGTGGTCAAGGGATGTTACTCCGAGCTCAACCGATTTTTGACACCATGGATAGCATTGAACAAACCAAGCCCCGTGTTATCTTGTTGGATCCTGCGGGTAGAACGTTTAATCAGTCCTATGCTGAAGAATTGGCACAGGAAGAGCAGTTGATTTTTATCTGTGGTCATTACGAGGGCTATGATGAGCGGATTAAGACCCTGGTGACAGACGAGATTTCTCTCGGAGATTATGTTCTAACCGGAGGGGAATTGGCGGCCATGACGATGATTGATGCTACTGTTCGTTTAATTCCAGAGGTCATTGGCAAGGAAGTCAGCCATACGGATGATAGTTTTTCTTCTGGTCTACTGGAATATCCTCAGTACACTCGTCCCTACGAATATCGAGGGATGGTAGTGCCAGATGTTCTCATGAGTGGCCACCATGAAAATATTCGAAAATGGCGTCTGGAAGAAAGCCTACGAAAAACCTATCAACGTCGTCCAGATTTGTTGGGAAATTATAACTTTACAGCTGAAGAGTTAACTATTTTTGAAAAAATCAAAGCAGAAGACACAGTTGATTAGACTGTGTTTTCATGTTCAAAGGAGAAAATTATGAAACGTCAGGTATTTGAAGACTACCAACCTTATAAAATAAAACATAAGGCTAGATTTGACTTGGGCAATAATGAAAATCGCATTATTGATTGGTCCTTTTTACCGCAAAAGACCTTAGAGAGCTTAGAAGTTGGTCAATTGAGCTTTTACGGTGACAATACATACTCAAATCTGATTGAGAAATATGCGACCTATCTTGGAGTAAATCCCAGACAAGTGACGGTGGGAGTTGGCTCTGACCACCTCATTCATATGATTGTTTCCACCTTTATGGAGAAGGATGATACATTCTTGACGGTCAATCCTGATTTCTTCATGTATGAAACCTATAACCAGATGCATGGTAGTCGATTTGAAGCCATTGACTTGGAAGAGAAAGATGGGACCTTGGTTTTGCCAGTTGAGAACTTGTTGGCGCGTGCTCAGGAAACCAATGCAAAAATTCTCATGATTTCCAACCCAAATAATCCATCATCGGTTGCCTATTCTATGGAAGATTTGGAAAGGCTAGCGAGCTCTTTCAAGGGATTGCTGGTTATTGACGAGGCCTATATTGAATTTGCGGAAGTTGAAAGTTTCATCAGTCGACTTGAAGCCTATGAGAATGTCTTAGTTTTACGCACACTTTCTAAAGCTTTTGGTCTAGCAGGCTTAAGAGTTGGTTTCGCAGTTGGAAGTGAAGAGCTTGTTTATGAACTAGACAAGGTTATTCCACCTTTTAGTCTATCCAACTTAACGGCTCATATGGCTACAGTTGCCTTGGATTACAAAGATAAAGTAACAGAAACGGTTGAAACAATTGTCAAACTGCGTCAAGAGATGATGTCATTTTTAGATCAGTTAGATGGCTGCCAAGTGTTGCCAAGTCAGGCCAGTTTTGTAACCTTCAAGGCGCCGTGGGCAGAAGTGTTTCATCAACAAGCCTTAGCAAAAGATTGGAATTTCAAGTACTATCCAACAGGGAAATTAGCAGGTTACATTCGCCTGTCCGTTGGACGTCCAGAAGAGATGGCTATGCTTAAAGAGATGATTAGTTCAATGATAGAAAAGGGAGCAATTTCGTAAGAGATTGTTCTTTTTTGGAAGAAAATAGACAATTTTTGAAAGAATTTGCTAGAAAATGATTGACAATGACAGTTTTTAGTGTATAATGGTTTTTGTAAACGATTGCAGGAGGTGTTGAACATTCTCAAATCAGAACGAAAGCAAGTCATATTAGAACGCATTCAAGCACAACAATTTGTCCGACTGGAAGAATTGATTGATATTCTAGAAACATCCGAATCCACTGTTCGTAGGGATTTGGACGAGTTAGAGAATGAAGGGAAACTTCGAAGAGTACATGGCGGTGCAGAAGCACCAGCTAATTTGCAACTGGAAGAATCCATTCTTGAAAAATCTGTCAAAAACGTTCAAGAAAAACGAATGATTGCCGAGAGAGCAGCTCAGTTGATCATGGACGGCGATGTGATTTTCCTTGATGCAGGAACAACGACTAGTTTACTGATTGATTATCTTCAACAGGAAAATCTGACAGTCGTAACCAATTCCATTAACCACGCTGTCAAGTTGGTTGAACGCAAGATAAAGACCATTATTATAGGTGGTTATGTTAAGCAATCGACCAATGCTTCAGTAGGTGCAATGGCTATGGAACACATTCGACAGCTCAATTTTGATAAGGCCTTTTTGGGAATGAATGGTATTGATAAAAACTATTTTACAACACCAGATATTGAGGAAGCGACCATCAAACGTACCATCATAGACAATGCAAAAGAAAGCTATGTTCTTGTAGATGCGTCAAAAATTGGTCAATTCTCCTTTGCCAAAGTTGCAGCTATTGAAAAAGCCAACATTATCTGTCAATCTTCGGAAAGCAGTTTGTTGGACATCTTAAAAGAAAAAACGAGGGTAATCAAGGTATGATTTATACAGTTACGCTCAACCCAGCGATTGATTATATCGTTCGTTTAGACCATGTCGAAACGGGCAGTGTCAATCGTATGGAGAGTGACGATAAGTATGCCGGCGGTAAGGGAATCAATGTCAGCCGTGTTTTGAAGCGATTGGGCTATCCAAACACAGCGACAGGATTTCTAGGCGGTTTTACCGGTCAGTTCATAAAGGATGGATTGGTTGCTGAAGGCATTGATACCGATTTCGTTCAAGTTGACCAAGATACACGGATTAACGTGAAAATCAAGGCCGACAAAGAAACAGAAATCAATGGTTTAGGCCCGATTGTGACCGATATACAATTGGCAGAACTAGAAATGGTTTTGGCTGGATTGACTAAAGATGACACCGTTGTCTTTGCTGGTTCAGCACCTGCGAGTCTTGGAAATGAAGTCTACAATAGACTTATTCCTGTGGCGAAAAAAGCAGGAGCGCAAGTAGTCTGTGACTTTGAAGGTCAGACACTTCTGGACTCACTTGCTCACCAACCACTCTTGGTCAAGCCGAACAATCATGAATTGGAAGCTATTTTCAATGTTGAATTGAATGGCATGGCAGACATCGAGACCTATGCTAAGAAAATCTTAGACATGGGAGCTCAGAATGTTATCATTTCTATGGCAGGGGACGGAGCCTTGTTGGTTACACCAACGGCAACTTACTTTGCCAAACCAATCAAGGGAACCGTGAAAAATTCTGTCGGAGCTGGAGATTCCATGGTGGCAGGATTCACTGGCGAATACGTTCGCTCACAAGACCCGATTGAAGCTCTCAAATGGGGAGTTGCTTGCGGTACGGCAACAGCCTTTTCAGATGATTTGGCAAGTATCGAATTTATTAAGGAAACTTATGAAAAAGTTGAGGTAGAAACACTATGAAAATTCAAGATGTTTTGAGAAAAGATGTCATGTTGCTTGATTTGCAAGCGACAAGCAAGGAAGCAGTCATCGATGAAATGATTGCTAGCTTGGTAGAAAAAGGATACGTAACTGATTTTGATGTATTCAAAACAGGTATTATGAATCGTGAAGCACAAACTACTACAGGTCTTGGCGATGGTATCGCAATGCCACATGCTAAGAATGCTGCTGTAAAAGAGGCAACTGTTCTCTTTGCTAAATCAAACAAGGGTGTTGACTATGCAAGTCTTGATGGTCAACCAACAGATTTGTTCTTCATGATTGCAGCTCCAGAAGGTGCTAACGATACACACTTGGCAGCCCTTGCTGAATTGTCTAAATACTTGATGAAAGCTGGTTTTGCGGACAAACTTCGTGGTGTTTCTAGCCCAGAAGAAGTCATTGCAGTCTTTGATACAGCTGAAGCAGCAGACAAGGCAGCAGAAGAAGTGGTTGCAGCTCCAAGTGGCGATCGTCCATTTATCGTTGCTGTTACAGCATGTACAACTGGTATTGCTCACACTTACATGGCAGAAGAAGCTCTTAAGAAGCAGGCTGCTGAGATGGGTGTTGACATCAAGGTTGAAACAAACGGTGCGTCTGGGGTTGGTAACAAACTAACTGCTGAAGACATTAAGAATGCGGCAGGTGTTATTATCGCTGCAGATAAGGCTGTTGATATGCCTCGTTTCAATGGCAAACCATTGGTATCTCGTCCAGTTGCAGCTGGTATCAAACAAGCAGAAGAATTGATTAACATCATCTTGGACGGTAAAGCGTCAACTTATACAGCGACAGAAGGAGCAGCTACTGTGGAATCTTCAGAAAAACTTAGCCTTGGTAAAGCATTCTACAAACACTTGATGAGCGGTGTGTCTCAAATGTTGCCATTCGTTATCGGTGGCGGTATCTTGATTGCCCTTGCTTTCCTATTTGATGGTGCCTTGGGTGTGCCACAAGATAGCCTTGGTAGCCTTGGTTCTTACCATGAAATTGCTGCTATGTTCATGAAGATTGGTGGAGCAGCCTTTGGCTTCATGTTGCCACTTCTTGCAGGTTACATTGCTTACTCAATCGCTGAAAAACCAGGTTTGGTTGCAGGTTTCGTAGCTGGTGCAATCGCTAGCAGCGGTCTTGCTTTTGGTAAAATCCCTTACGCAGCTGGTGGTGAAGAAACCCTTGCCCTTGCCGGTGTATCATCTGGTTTCTTGGGTGCCCTCGTTGGTGGTTTCCTTGCTGGTGGTGTAGTTCTTGTTCTTCGTAATGCTTTGCGTAACATGCCAAAATCACTCCAAGGTTTGAATGCAATCTTGCTCTTGCCACTTTTGGGTACAGCTATCACTGGTTTCTTGATGTTCTTTGTCAACATCCCTATGGCAGCAATCAACACTGGTATGAACAACTTCCTTGCTGGTCTTGAAGGTAGCTCTGCTATTCTCCTTGGACTTGTCCTCGGCGGTATGATGGCAGTAGATATGGGTGGTCCAGTAAACAAGGCAGCTTATGTCTTCGGTACAGGTACCCTTGCAGCTACTGTTGCAGACGGTGGTTCTGTAGCGATGGCGGCAGTTATGGCAGGTGGTATGGTTCCACCGTTGGCAGTATTTGTTGCAACCCTTCTTTACAAAAATAAATTCACGCAAGAAGAACGTAACTCAGGTTTGACAAACATCGTTATGGGTCTGTCATTCATCACTGAAGGTGCCATTCCATTTGGTGCGGCTGACCCAGCTCGTGCAATCCCAAGCTTTATCGCAGGTTCTGCCCTTGCAGGTGCCTTGGTAGGTTTGTCAGGTATCCAATTGATGGCTCCACACGGTGGAATCTTCGTCATCGCTTTGACTTCAAATCCATTGCTTTACATCCTGTATGTATTGATCGGTGCAGTAGTTTCAGGTATTCTCTACGGAGCTCTTCGTCAAGCTAAATAAGATTAAAACCTTGTCTTCGGGCAAGGTTTTTTGGCAATTCTCATGCCAACTATGGTATAATAAGCATAGTATTGTTTATAGGAGAAATTAGACATGGAAATCATTCGCGAAAAAGAATTTGTTAATCAGTATCACTTTGATGCACGCAATCAGGCTTGGGAAAAGGAAAATGGAGTACCTCAAACAAAATTGAGTGTTGATTTCCAGTTGTTGGAACGCAGCGAAGAAGAAAGTAAGACGTCAATGGTTACTATTTTAAGCTTCATTATTGTTTTGAATCATCTTGTAATCTCAGGTGCTATGAGCCAAGCCGTTCATCTTCAGGGACGTTATGTCAATGAACCGACTGAATTCACAGAAGAAGAAAAGCGTACTCTTGTTGATCCTTTATTAGATATGTTGAAACGCATGACCTATGACGTTACAGAAATTGCCTTTGATGCCCCTGGTGTAAATTTGGAGTTTTAGAATGAAATTAGCAGTTATTACTGACTCATCAGCTGTTTTAGGGGTAGAACGCGAGGACTTGTTTGTCTTAAATATTCCAGTCAACATTGATGGCGTCAATTATATCGAAGGTCAAAATTTGACCGTTGAGGAATTTTATCAAAAAATGGCCTCATCAAAGGATTTGCCAAAGACCAGCCAACCAAGTTTGATGGAGTTGGACGACATTTTGACAAGTTTGAAAGAGAAAGGCTATACACACGCACTTGGCTTATTCTTGTCATCAGGTATTTCGGGTTTTTACCAAAATATCCAGTATCTGGCAGAAGAATATGAAGGTCTGACGGTTGCCTTTCCAGATACAAAAATAACTTCAGCACCTTTAGGAATGATGGTTGAAAATGTTTTCAAATGGGCTGACTCTGGACTTAGTTTTGACGAAATTTTAGGCAAGTTGGACCAAGAAATTGGAAAGACCACAGCCTTTATTATGGTCGATGACCTTAATCACCTAGTGAAAGGTGGTCGCTTGTCTAATGGTGCAGCTTTATTGGGAAATCTTTTGAGTATCAAGCCAATTCTGTATTTTACAGGCGAGGGTAAGATAGAAGTCTATGAAAAAGTGCGGACGGAGAAGAAGGCCATTAAACGCTTAATCGAAATTCTCCAAGAGCAAACGACTGAAGGACAGTATCAGATTGCTATTATTCACGCCAACGCACCTGAAAAGGCTGAAAACTTTAAGCAGCAGTTGGAAGAAGCAGGAGTGGGTAGTGATTTGCCAATTGTATCATTTGGTTCAGTTATCGGTACACATTTGGGAGAAGGGGCAGTGGCCTTTGGTATTTCTCCCATTATTGAATAGGAGTTTGCATGACAATTAAGGTAATTATCGCAGGATTCAAAGGAAAAATGGGCTCAACGGCTGTTGAGATGGTCAAAGGTGACGCAGCACTTAGTCTGGCTGCCTTGGTGGACCCATTTGCGACAGAAACAGAAGTAGATGGTGTTCCTGTTTTCAAGACCAAAGAAGAAGTTGCCAGCTTAGAAGCTGATGTCTGGGTGGATTTTACAACACCAAAATTTGCCTATGAAAACACCCGTTTTGCCTTGGAAAATGGTTTCGCACCTGTGGTTGGAACGACAGGATTTACCCCTGAAGAAATCGAGGAATTGACTGCCTTATCTGCTGAGAAGGGCTTGGGCGGCTTGATTGCTCCTAACTTTGCTATTGGCGCTATTTTGCTTATGCAATTCGCGGCTCAGGCAGCCAAGTATTTCCCAAATCTTGAAATCATTGAATTGCACCATGATAAGAAGAAAGATGCACCGAGTGGTACGGCTGTCAAAACGGCCGAACTCATTGCACAAGTCCGTCAGTCACAAGTTCAAGGTGCAGCGGATGAAGAAGAACTGATTGCTGGCGCTCGCGGTGCAGAATTTGACGGCTTCCGTATCCACTCAGTACGCTTGCCAGGCCTTGTTGCCCATCAGGAAGTGATTTTTGGGGCACAGGGCGAAGGCTTGACCATTCGTCATGACTCTTACGATCGTATTTCCTTTATGGGCGGTGTCAATCTCGGCATTAAAGAGGTAGTCAAACGCTCACAACTCGTTTATGGTTTGGAACACTTATTATGAAATTAAACAATCTGCCTTCTGAGTTTCAGGAGGCTTTGCCGATTTTAGAGAAAATTAAAGCAGCTGGCTTTGAGGCTTACTTTGTTGGTGGCTCCGTGCGGGATGCTATTTTGGGCAGACCTATTCATGATGTTGACATTGCCACATCTAGCTATCCGCAAGAAACCAAGCAGATTTTTCCTCGGACTATCGATGTGGGGATTGAGCATGGAACTGTCCTAGTCTTGGAAGGCAATAAGGAGTATGAAATCACCACCTTTCGGACAGAGGAGGAGTATGTTGACTTCCGTAGGCCGAGTCAGGTTTCTTTTGTGCGTTCCTTAGAAGAGGATCTCAAACGTCGCGACTTCACAGTCAACGCCTTTGCTCTGGATGAAGAAGCACAGATTGTTGACCTCTTTGATGGGATGACTGACTTAGAAAACCGCACCCTACGGGCTGTAGGCATCCCGGCTGAGCGTTTCAACGAAGATGCCCTCCGTATCATGCGAGGTTTTCGCTTTGCGGCGACCTTGGACTTTGAGATTGAATCGACGACCTTTGAAGCCATGGTTGAAACCGCATCGCTCTTAGAAAAAATCTCTGTGGAGCGCAGTTTTATCGAGTTTGATAAACTCTTGATGGCGGATTTTTGGCGAAAAGGCTTGCGAGCTATGATTGATTCGAAAGCTTACGATTTCTTGCCAGACCTAGCAGACAAGGGTGAAGAGCTTGAAAGTATGCTGACCAGTTTAGTAGAGGACTTCCGATTTTCAACTTCTGAACAGGCTTGGGCCCTGCTCTTTGTCTGCCTCGGTATCGAGAACATCAAGTCCTTCCTGAAAAAATGGAAAACCAGCAATGATTTCCAACGCAGCGCGGTCAAATTGGTAGAGATTTATCAGCTCCGCCAAGCAGGACCTGTTACCAAGCAAATCTGTTTCAAGTATGGCAAAGAATTCTTATACTTGGTAGAGGAACTTCGTCAGGCACAAGGTTTTGTTACAGATTTTGCAGCAATCGATAAGATTGACCAAGCCTTGACTATCCACGACAAGCATGAAATTGTTGTCAATGGAGGACATCTGATGAAGGCATTTGACCTCAAACCAGGTCCAGTATTAGGAGAACTACTCAAAGAGGTGGAATTCCAGATTGTGGAAGGACAGCTAGAAAATGAAGAGCAAGCGATTATGACATTTGTGAAAGGAATCTTATAGAATGAGTGATTTTATCGTTGAACACCTGACTAAATCTGTCGGAGATAAAACGGTCTTTGCTGATCTGTCTTTCATCATCCATCAGGGCGACCGTATCGGGATTATTGGGGTCAATGGTACAGGAAAGACGACTCTGTTGGATGTTCTGTCGGGGCGTATCGGTTTTGATGGAGACGTGTCGCCTTTTCGCACTAAAAATGCCTATAAAATCGCCTATCTGACCCAGGAACCTGATTTTGATAAAAGTAAGACAGTTTTAGACACCGTCCTTTCATCTGACCTCCGTGAAACCCAGCTGATTCGTGAATATGAGCTGCTCTTAGCTCATTACGATGAAGCCAGTCAAGCAAGATTGGAGAAAGTCATGGCAGAGATGGATTCTCTCAATGCTTGGGAGATTGAAAGTCAGGTCAAGACCGTCTTGTCGAAACTCGGGCTAACAGACCTCAACAAGACAGTTGCTGAGTTATCAGGTGGTCTACGTAGACGAGTGCAATTGGCCCAAGTCCTCCTTGGCAATGCTGACTTGCTCTTGCTGGATGAACCGACTAACCACTTGGACATTGATACCATTGAATGGTTGACGACTTTCTTGAAAAATACTAAAAAGTCTGTTCTCTTTATTACCCACGATCGCTATTTCTTGGACAATGTGGCGACACGGATTTTTGAATTGGACCGCGCCAGCTTGACAGAGTATCAGGGCAATTACCAGGACTATGTTCGCTTAAAGGCAGAACAGGACGAGCGAGATGCCGCCCTTCGCCATAAGAAAGAGCAGCTCTACAAACAAGAGCTGGCTTGGATGCGCAGACAACCTCAAGCTCGTGCTACCAAACAGCAGGCCCGTATCAATCGTTTCCATGACCTCAAAGGCGATTTAGCCAACAAGATAGACGATAGCGAACTGGAAATCAATTTTGAAACCTCTCGTATCGGTAAAAAGGTCATTAATTTTGAAAATGTCAGCTTTTCCTATCCTGACAAGCCCATTTTAAAAGACTTTAACCTGCTCATTCAAAACAAGGACCGTATTGGCATTGTCGGTGATAATGGAAAAGGAAAATCTACCCTGCTCAATCTAATCGCAGGTGATTTGCAGGCAGACAGCGGTAAGGTAGATATTGGCGAAACCATCCGTATCGGCTACTTCTCGCAAACAATTAAAGGACTAGACGAAAGCAAGCGGGTCATCAATTTCTTGCAGGAAGTGGCAGAAGAAGCTAAGACGACATCTGGTATGGTTTCTATTGCAGAGCTCTTGGAGCAATTCCTCTTCCCACGTAATACCCATGGTACTTTGATTGAGAAATTGTCAGGTGGGGAGAAGAAGCGACTTTATTTGCTGAAAATTCTCTTGCAACGGCCTAATGTCCTCTTACTGGACGAACCGACTAACGATTTGGACATAGCGACTTTGACAGTCTTGGAACATTTCTTACAGGGCTTTACTGGTCCAGTTATCACTGTTAGTCACGATCGTTATTTCCTAGATAAAGTGGCTAACAAAATTTTGGCCTTCGAGGAAGATGGTATTCAGACCTTCTTTGGTAACTACACAGACTATCTAGATGAGAAGGCCTTTCTGGCTTCCAGCTCTGCCATTTCCTTGGAAAAACCAAAGGAGAAAACCGAGAAGATCAAAGAGAACAAGAAGCGGATGTCCTACTTTGAGAAGCAGGAATGGGCGACCATCGAAGAGGATATTGCTGGCTTAGAGGAGCGGATTGCGGCAATCGAGGCGGAAATGCTGACTTGTGGCAGTGATTTTACAAAATTATCCGATTTGCAGAAGGAATTGGATGAAAAAAACGACCTGCTCTTGGAAAAATATGAGCGGTATGAGTATCTGAGCGAATTGGAGGGCTAGATGAAAGTTCTTGTCATGTCATATATGGTCATCTATCTCTTGGTGACCTTGGGTGCCGCTCTTTTTAGCTATTTTAAGACCAAGAAGATGAATGCTTTACGCTTGATATTTACGGTTTTATCCATGCTCTTGCTGGCTGTCACGCTCTATTTCTACAGTCAGTCTTATCATGCTGTTCAGATGGTGGGATTTGCAATGGGCTTTACTTTTATTTCTACTCTATTTCTCTACAATGGGACCAAGGAAGGTAGTAATTTTACAACAGTGATGCTCTTTTCCATTGGAAGGTTTATCTTGCATATTCAATTTTTAATTTTGCTCTATCTTTTTAGATAGGGCTTTTTTTATACTTACAAATTTATGAAAAGGCTTTACGCAAACCTTTGCATTGTGATATAATAAAGAAAATACATTTGAGGTGATGATTATGTCTAAAAAAATTATTGGTATTGACTTGGGTGGTACATCTGTTAAGTTGGCAATTCTGACGACTGATGGTGAGATTCAAGAAAAATGGTCTATCAAGACAAATATTTTGGATGAAGGAAGTCACATTGTTCCTGATATCATTGACAGCATCAAACATCGTTTTGAAACTCATGGTTTGACAAAGGATGATTTCTTGGGTGTTGGTATGGGTTCGCCTGGTGTGGTTGATAGCGAAGCTGGTACTGTTATCGGTGCCTATAACCTCAACTGGAAAACCTTGCAATTGGTTAAAGAGCAGTTTGAATCTGCCCTTGGTTTACCATTCTTTATCGACAATGATGCAAACGTAGCGGCCCTTGGTGAGCAGTGGGTTGGTGCAGGAAACAACAATCCAAACGTAGTCTTTATGACCCTTGGTACAGGTGTCGGTGGTGGCGTTATCGCTGCAGGAAACTTGATTCGTGGTGTCAAAGGTGCTGGTGGCGAATTGGGCCATATCACAGTTGACTTTGATGAGCCATTTGCATGTACTTGTGGTAAGAAAGGTTGTCTAGAAACCGTTGCTTCAGCGACAGGTATTGTCAACCTTAGCCGCCGTTATGCTGATCAATACGCTGGCGATGCAAAACTGAAACAAATGATTGATGATGGGCAAGATGTAACGGCTAAAGATGTCTTTGATTTGGCAAAAGAAGGTGATGATTTGGCTTTGATTGTCTACCGTCACTTCTCAGACTACCTAGGTGTTGCTTGTGCAAACATTGCTGCAGTCCTCAATCCTGCCTACATCGTTCTTGGTGGTGGTGTATCAGCTGCAGGAGAGTTCTTATTGGATGGTGTTCGTAAAGTCTTTGCTGAAAATAGCTTCCCACAAATCAAGGAAAGCACGCAAATTGTCTTGGCAACACGTGGCAATGATGCAGGTGTCTTAGGTGCTGCATCACTCGTTTTGAAATAATATCTAAAGCAGAGGGGACTCTGCTCAGATTGCAGACAAACATCGTTTTGGTGTTTGTCTTTTTTACTGTTTTTAGAGAAAAATGGCTGTTTTAATGCTGAAACCACCCCATCTG